>DATIQP010000861.1:0-2126 GCA_035470765.1 Polyangiaceae bacterium
ACGGGCAGCTACGCGCCGGGGCCGCCCGTGACGAACGATGCGCTCGCGCGCGTGATGCACACCTCCGACGAGTGGATCGCCAAGCGCTCTGGCATCCGCCAGCGGCACTTCGCGGGAGAGGGCGTCGGGGCGAGCGACCTCGCGGTCGAGGCCTCCAAGCGCGCCATCGAGGCCGCGGGCATCAAGCGCGAGGAGATCGACTTCATCGTCTTCGCGACGATGACGCCCGATCACATCTTCCCCGGCCCGGGGGCGTTGCTCGCGCACAAGCTCGGCCTCGACGGCGTGCCCGCGCTCGACATCCGCCAGCAGTGCGCGGCGATGCTCTTCGGCGTGCAGCTCATCGACGGCTTGATCCGCAGCGGCGCCGCCCGGACGATCCTCTTCGTCGGCGCCGAGGCCCACGCGGGCTTCATGCCGTGGACGGACTGGGACTGCCTCGAGCCCGGGAGCACCAAGGAAGCTTCGGAGGAGGCCAAGACGAAGGCGGACGAGCACCGCGCCCTCGCCGTGCTCTTCGGCGACGGAGCGGGCGCGCTCGTCTTCCGCGCGACCGATCGCGACGCGGGCCTGGTGAAGGCCAAGCTCCACACCGACGGCGCCGGCGGGCACCTCCTCTACATCAAGGCCGGCGGCTTCTTGTCCCGCCCGTACATGAACCACGAGATGGTCGAGAAGCGCGAGTACATCCCGCGCATGGACGGCCGCGAGGTCTTCAAGTACGCGGTGACGAAATTGCCGGCGACCGCGCGAGCTTTGCTGGAGGAGACGGGCACGCCGATCGAGCGGGTCGACTGGTTCCTCGCGCACCAGGCCAACAAGCGCATCAACGAGTACATCCGCGAGCACCTCGGAGTAGCCGAGGAGAAGATGCCGATGAACATCGATCGCTACGGCAATACCAGCGCCGCGACGATCCCGATCCTCATCGACGAGCTGACCCGCGCGGGGAAGCTGAAGAAGGGCGAGCTGAACATGATGCTCGCGCTCGGTGCGGGCATTCACTGGGGCTGCGCGCTCGTTCGTTGGTGATATGATCCCACCATGAGAGCGGCGCGCCTCCTCGTCGTGTTGGTCGCCCTCCTGATGACGGCGCCGGCGGCGCGCGCTTCGGTCTCGTTCACGGTGGTCCTGGACGCGCTCGTCCAGGAGAGCAGCGCCGCGTGCGTCGTGACGCCCGTGGAGGCCAAGAGCGTCTGGGAGAACGGCCGCATCTACACGTACACGCGCGTCCGCGTCGAGCGCACGTTCGCGGGCTCGGTGGCGGTCGGCTCGGAGGTGTGGGTGCAGACGATGGGCGGCACCGTCGGCGACATCGGCCAGCTCGTCGACGGCGAGGCGGTGCTCAACCCCGGCAAGACGTCGCTCCTCTTCTTGAAGAGCGCTCCGAGCACGTTTTCGGGCGGCTACGTCGTGACGGCGCGCGGCCAGGGTCAGTTTCCGGTCGTCCAGAATCCCTCGACCCACGCGCTCACGCTCATGCGCAACGCCTATGCAGGCGCGCTGCTCGCGCCGAACCCGGCCACCGTGGCCGCCTTGCGCGCGAGGGCGCCCACCGCGGCGGTCGCGGTCATGCCAGCGGCCGACGTCCTCGACGGGAAATCGCTCCCCGACGCGGCCGCGGAGATCGCCCGAGCCTGGTCGAGAACCCATGCGCCGTAGCGCCCCCCTCGTCGCGCTCCTGGCGTGCGCGGCGGCCGTGCTCTCTGCCGCCGACGCTCGCGCCTTCTGCCGCACCACGACGCAGGCCCCGGACCCGAGCTTCGTGCCCTCGCCCGACACCCCCTGCTGGACCGGCGGCAACCCCCTCTACTGGAAGAACGCCTGCGTCGGCTACTCGATCCAGGAGAACGCGAGCCGGCAGGTCTCCTTCGACGACGCGCAGCGCATCATGGCCGCCGCCTTCTCGCAGTGGACCAACGCGAGCTGCCCCGCGGCGATCAACGGCTCCTCGAAGGCGAGCGTCGACGTGCGCTTCCTCGGGCCCGTGGCGTGTCACCAGGTCCAGTACGACCAGAGCGGCGGCAACGCGAACGTCATCATGTTCGACGACGATCAGTGGCCGCACAACGACTCCAGCAACACCCTCGGCATCACCACGGTCACGTACAACAAGAACACCGGCG
>DATIQP010000862.1:0-3634 GCA_035470765.1 Polyangiaceae bacterium
TTTCTTGTGGATGTTCTCGATGAGGATGATGGACGCGTCCACCATCGCGCCGATCGCGACCGCGATGCCCCCGAGCGACATGATGTTCGCCGTGAGGCCCTGGTAGAGCATCGGGATGAACGCGAGCAGGACGCCGACCGGCAACGTCAGGATGGGGACCAGCGCGCTGCGCGCGTGCAGGAGGAAGAAGAAGATGACCAGGCTCACCACGATCATCTCCTCGATGAGCGTGTGCTGGAGCGTGTGGACCGAGTCCTCGATGAGGCCCGAGCGATCGTAGGTGACGACGAGCTGCACGCCCTCCGGCAGGCTACGCCGCACGTCCTCGAGGCGCTGCTTGACCGCGTCGATGACCGTGACGGCGTTCTCTCCGTAGCGCATGACCACGATGCCGCCCGCCACCTCGCCCTCGCCGTTCAGCTCCGCGAGGCCGCGGCGGATCTCGGGGCCGACCGAGACGTCGGCGACGTCCCGCACGTGGACGGGCACGCCGCGGTCGATCTTGATCGGGGTCACGCCGATGTCGTCGGGCGTCTTCACGTAGCCGCGCCCCCGGACGACGTGCTCGTGCTCGGCAATCTCGATGGTGCGGCCGCCGACCTCGTCGTTCGAGGCGCGCACCGCGCGCACGACCTCGTCCATCGTCACGCCGCGGCCGAGCAGCTTGTTCGGGTCGACGTTGACCTGGTACTGCTTCACGTAGCCGCCGACGCTCGCCACCTCGGCGACGCCGGGCACGGCCTCGAGCGCGTAGCGGACGTTCCAGTCCTGCAGCGATCGCAGCTGCTGCAGGTCGTGCTTGCCCGTCTTGTCGACCAGGGCGTACTCGAACACCCAGCCGACGCCGGTCGCGTCAGGGCCGAGCGAGGGCGCGACGTCGCGCGGGAGCTTGTCGCGGACCGAGCTCAGGTACTCGAGCACGCGGCTGCGCGCCCAGTAGATGTCGGTGCCGTCCTCGAAGATGACGTTCACGAACGACATGCCGAACATCGACTGGCCGCGCACGTACTTCACGTGCGGCGCGGAGATGAGCGCGGTCGAGACGGGGTAGGTGATCTGATCCTCGACCAGGTCCGGGCTCTGGCCGGCCCACTCGGTGAAGACGATGACCTGCACGTCGGACAGATCGGGGATGGCGTCGAGCGGCTCGCGGCGCAGCGAGACGAAGCCCCACGCGGCGAACGCGGCCACGGCGAGGATGGTGACCCACGGCCGCCGCGCGCACGCGGCGATGACGCGCCCGATGAGGTTGGTGTCGCTCAGTCGGCGTGCAGCTAGCACGCCGACATTCGCGTTCGCTTCGCTCGGCTTCACGGCGCGCCCCTGGAGGGGTCGCCGCCCCAGTAAGGCGCCCCCGTGGTCAGGCGGGCGTCGGCCGCGACCAGGAACGCGCCGGTCGTCACGACCGTCTCGTCGGGCGCAAGCCCCGAGAGCACCTCGTACATGCCGCTGGCTTGGGCGCCGAGCGTCACGACGCGCACGGCGAAGCGCCCGCCTCCGAGGTCCACGAACACGAGGCGCCGCGGGCCCGTGTAGACCACGGCCGAGACCGGCACCTGCAACCTCGTGCCGAGATCGATCTCCAGCGAGACGGTCGCGTACATCCCCGGCCGCAGGTCCAGATCTGTGTTCTTCAGCACGACGCGGACGCGACCCGTACGCGACTTGTCGTCGAGGTACGGGTAGACGTAGCCCACGCTCGCGTCCCAGCTCTTCCCGGGCACGTAGTCGAGCGTGATCTTCGCCTTCTGCCCCACGCTCACGTGGGCGAAGTCGCCCTCGTAGACCTCCGCCTCGACCCAGACGTCGCCCAGCGCGGCGATGCGATAGAGCTGCTGCCCGGGCTCGACCGCCGCGCCCTCGACGACGTTCTTCTCGATGACGAAGCCGCTCGCCGGGGCGAAGAACGGCACGTCCTCCACCGGCGCCTGGCTCTTGGCCAGCGCGTCGAGCTGCGCGTCCGTGAGGCCGAGCAGGTGCAGCTTCTGCCGCGCCGGCGCCGCCAGCCAACCTCCCGCGTCCGAGCCCGGGTGCGCGCGAAGCGAGAGCACGTAGTCCTGCTCCGCGGCGAAGATCTCCGGGCTGTAGAGGGTGAATAGAGGCTGGCCGCGCTGCACGCGCTGCCCGGTCTTGGTGACGTACAGGTGCTTGATCCAGCCCCGGACCTTGAGGCTCACGTCGGAGAGCGCCGACTCGTCGTAGGTGATCTTGCCGATGGCGCGGATGGAGTCCGTCATCGGCGCGAGGCGCGCCTTCTCGGTGCGCACGCCGATGAGCTGGCGGTGCGCCTCGTCGAGCGTCACCTCGACGCTCGCGGCGGGCTGGATGTTCTGCCACTCGTTCGTGTTGCCGCACGTCGCCATCTTCCGGCCGAGGTACGGGTTGTCCGCGGTCTCGGGCTTCTGGATCCAGCGCGGCTGCCCCTCGGCCATCGGGCACTGGAAGACGCGCCAGCCGGCCTGCAGCTCGGGGACGCGCGCGACCAGAGCGATCGTGTCGCGGCTCAACCCGTCGAAGGCGTGGCGGGCGTCGTCGAGCGACGCCGCGGCGGCGAGGTGATCCGCGTCCTCGGCGATCGTCGAGAGGAGGGGGAGCGCGGCGGGCGTCGAGTGCGCGGCGTGCATCGCCGCGCGCGCGGCCTCGGCGAGGGTGCGGGCGTCGGTCGCCACGCCGTCGTGGCGGTCGCCGGCGAGGCTGGCGCGAATCCGATCGTACGCGTCGAGCGCGCCGCGCAGCGAGTCCACCGCCGCGGGCGGGAGCGAGAGCGTCTCCGGGGGCGCCTCGCTACCCTTTGTTTGGGGAGTGGGAGCGCCGGTGGCGACGAGACCGGCGTGGCCCACCGTGATGGTGAATTCATGGGCGGCGCTGCCCTCGGCCGAGTCGACGGCGACGCGGATCGTCCAGGTCCCGCCCATCGGTAGATCGAAGGAGGCCCGGTAGCGACCGTTGCTCTCCTCGACGATCGTCGCGTCGCCCTTCATTTCCGGCATCGCGCCCATGGCCGGCATGTCGTACGAGACGACCAGCTTGGCGCCCGTGACCGCCTTGCCGCCCGCGCCGGTGACGTCGATGAGCAGCGACTGGCCTTGCTGCCGCACGACGTCGGGCTCGAGCGCGGCGCTCACCGAGAGAGCGCCGGCGTCGATGCGCAGGCTCTGGCCGACGGTGCCGCCGGTGCGGCTTCCGGAGAACCACGCCGCGATGGGCTTCCGGAGGGCGAGCACGACCACGATCGCGAGCGCGATCAGCGCCGCGGAGACGATCCTGGAACGACGTGAAGGGCTCACGGCGCACCCCCTTTCGAGCCGCTCGCTCGTCCGACGGCGCGTTCAAGCTCGGCCTCGCGGCGATCGACGTCGGCGCGGGCCATCTCCACCTCGAGCTCCGCCCCTCGGAGGCCCTTCTCGGCCATCATCACCTCCGCGAATCCGTTCTGCGAGGCGACGAACCCGGCGCGCGCCGCGTCGACCTGCGCGCGAGCGGCGGGTACGAGCCGCGTCTCGTACAGCGCCGCGACGTCGCGGGCCTCGCGCAGCCTCCTCAGCGCCACGGCGACGGCGCCGCGCGCGCCGTCCTCGAGGCTCGCGACGTCGGCCTCCGAGCGCCGCCGGTCGGCGTCCGCCTCGTCGATCGC
>DATIQP010000863.1:0-2188 GCA_035470765.1 Polyangiaceae bacterium
CGGGCAGATCCAGCAGGGCATGGTCCAGGCGAGCGCCGACGGCGGCATCTCCGGCGCGCTCATGGCCTACATGCAGAACTCCGAGCAGGTCGTCTCGTTCGTCGCGGTCGGCGCGCTGATGAACGACGAGGGCGGGGTCGCCGCCGCGGGCGGCTACATCGTGCAGCTGTTGCCCGAGGTCGACGAGGGGCCGCTCATGGTCATGACCGAGCGCCTCAAGGACTTCCCCTCCATCGAGACGCTGCTCGCGCAGGGCGACGCGGCCCCCGAACGGCTGCTCTACGAGCTGCTCTACGGCATGCCCTTCCAGCAAGTGGGGGGCGGCCAGCTCCGCTACGCGTGCCGGTGCAGCGAGGAGCGCCTGCTCGCGACGCTCATGTCGCTGCCTCGGAGCGACATCCGAGAGCTGGCGCAGGACGGCGACGTCCTCGAGATCGACTGCGACTACTGCGGCCGGCACTACCGTCTCTCGCCGCAGATCCTCCGGGGCATGCTCGCCGAGAACTGATTGATGCGGTTGTCGCGACCGACCCAAGAGCAGCTGGAGACGCTCACGCGCATGGAGCGCGCCGCCTTCGAGATCGGCGACTTCTGGGCGCGCCACCTCGTGCCAGCGTCGAAGGCCTACGACACCGTGGTGATGGGCGCGCTCCTCTGGTCGACGGCGTCGCGCAGGCTCCACGTCCACGATCTGCACCACCTCTCGCGCTTCCGCGCCCCCGAGCGCGTGCTCATCGTCTGCAACCACCGCACGTTCTTCGACTTCTTCGTCATCACGGCGGTCGTCTACTGGCGCACCCGGCTCTCGCACCGGATCCTCTTCCCCGTCCGCTCGAGCTTCTTCTACGATCACCCGCTCGGCCCCGCGGTCAACATCGCCATGAGCGGCATGCGCATGTTCCCGCCGGTGCTGCGCGGCGAGAACGTGCGGCGGCGTGCCACGTTCAACGAGTACAGCGTGCAGCGGTCGATCGAGGAGCTCTCCCAGCCCGGCACGGTGATGGGCCTGCACCCCGAGGGCACGCGCAACAAGGGCGACGACCCGTACCACCTCTTGCGCGCGCGCGCCGGCGTCGGCCGCATCGCCCTCGCCTCGCCACATGCCCGCATCATCCCGGCGTTCGTCCTCGGCATGAGCAACGACCTGCCGCGGGAGCTCGTCGCCAACTGGAAGCAGCCGGAAGAGACGCGCATCGAAGTCTTCTTCGGCCCGGAGATCGACCTCGGCGATCTACGGATGCTGCCCGCCACACCGTCGATCGCGCAGCGCGCGTCCGAGCGCATGCTCGACGCGATCCGCGTGCTCGGTGAGAAGCACCGCGCGCTCGTGGGTGCGCCAGCGTCACCGCGCGAGCACGCGGAGTCGCTCAGGGGCTGAACTGTTCTTTGCTCCCGCCCGACGCGCCCGCACCGGCCGACGCACCGCCGCTGCCCGCGCTCGCGCCCGCGCCCGCGCTCGCCCCGCCGCTCGCCTTCACCTCGATCTTGCCGCCGCTCTTCGGCTGCTGCGGCGCCAGCGCGTCACCCTTGGTGATGTCGAAGTTCGGCTTCTGGTTCGGATCGCAGCCGGTGCCGAAGCCCGTCGCGTCGAACTCGCTCTTGGTCTTTCCGGAAGCGGTGTCGCCGTTCTGCTCCTTGGCGTTGGCCTCGACGGTGAGCTCGTGCTTGCCCGCGCGCGCCGGCGAGCAGTAGCTGAGGAGGTAGAAGGCCTTCGTCGAGGCCTCGATGCGCGCCGCGATCTGATCGAACGCGGTGACGACCGCGTTCTTGTCGGCGGCCTTCGCCGTGCCGTCCTTGCCGATGGCGTTGAGCTGCGCGTCCTGGATCTCCGCGCCGAGGCCGATGGCGAAGACCTCGTACGGCGTGTCGTGCAGGGCCTTGCTGACGTCCTCCCAGGGCACGCGGCGCGCGCGATCGGAGCCGTCGGTGAAGACGACGAGCGTGCCGAAGCGCAGCGGGTTGGGCGCGGTCGCGAGCGCCTTGTCGAGCTCGCCGAGGCCCTTGATGATGGCGCCGTTGAGGTTGGTGCTCGGGTCGGCGGGCTTGTAGCCGGCGAGGCCCTTGACCGCGCCCTTCGCGCCGCCCGCTGTGGTGAACGGCGCGATGGCGTGCAGATCCGGCGAGCCGTCGAACGCGTAGACCGCGACCTTCTGCTGCTTCTGCCCCTCGATGCGCTCGGCGAACGCGC
>DATIQP010000864.1:0-9478 GCA_035470765.1 Polyangiaceae bacterium
GCTCAAGATGAAGAGCGATCCGGAGCTGCCCGAGCACGCCATCGTCGACGGCAAGGGGCGCTCGAAGTGCTTCATCCAGGGCGCGCTCGAGGACGGCGACTACGCGCAGCTCCTCGCCTCGCTGCGATGATCCCTCCGATGCGCTAGCGTCTCGGGCGTGCGGGCGCACTCGGCACTCTCCGCTCTGGTGATCGCCGCCGGCCTCGCGTCGGCGCGCGACGCGAACGCCGACGAGCTGCCGTTCGATCTCCGCTCGCCCGTGCGCGCCGGTTTCGCGTACACGGGCGTCACGAGCGGGCCCGCCCTCGACTTCTCGTGGGGCGTCGAGGTCGAGCTGTGGCGCCTCACGCGGCGCCTGTCGCTGCACGCGATGGCCGATTTCGACTCCGTCACGCGCCTCGATCTCCCCAGCGAGCAGGCCAACAGCAGCATGGGAGGAGTGGGCGCCGGCGCAGGGCTGTTTTACCTGACCGACGGGGGCGTCGCGTTCGGCCTCGACGCGGTCGCCTACGCCACCTTCGACCAACACGACTTCGTGGGAGGCGGCCTCGGCGCGCACGCCTACCTCTATCCGTTTTATCAGCGCGCCGAGGACTCGATCCGGCACCGCGGCGGCCTGCTCGCCTCCTACGTCGAGAGCGCGATCTCGATCTGGGTGTTCGCGCGCGCGGACTGGACGGACGTGGGCAACGGCGGCACGCTCGCCGCGGGCGTGGCCATCGACCTCGTTCGCGCGTTCTTGCTCCCGTACGTCGATCTTCTGGCGGGCCGCTGGCGCAAGCCGGCGCCCCAGGACTAGGCGCGTGTGCTGCATAGCACACGCACACAGCCTCGGACGAGCCTCGGCTAGCCGAGGCCGGACGGGGACAGGTCGACGGCGAGGCGGGTGCGGCCGACGATGATCTGATCGCCGTGGTCGAGGCGCTCCTCGCCCTTCACGCGGACGAAGACGCCGGTGCGGGACTGCAGATCCGTCAGGACGATGCTGCCGGCCTGCTCCTCGATGTAGCAGTGCTGCTCGCTCACGAGGGGATCGTTGGGGAAGACGAGGTCGCCCACCGCGGAGCCGACCTGCAGCGTGGTGCCGCGCGCGACGACGCACGCGCCCGGCGCTCCGCCCTCGAAGATCTGGACCACGCGGAACGCGGAGGGCCACTTCGGCGACGAGTAGAAGTAGGTGGGATCGGGCGAGGGCTCGTCGTCGGCGACGGGGTTCTTCTCGATGCGCAGGAGCTGGTCACCGATGATGAACTCGTCGCCGGGCTCGACCTCGACGGGCCGGCGCACTCGCAAGAATACGCCGTTGCCGCCCTCGAAGTCCTCGATGGCAAGGCCTCCGCCCTTCCACCGGAAGATGGCCTCGCTCGGGTGGCAGAAACGCTCGCCCGGAAGCGCGATGGCGCCCTTGGCGCCGAGGACGACCTCGTCCGCCGCGGGCTCGTAGATGTCCGGGCCTCCGGCGAGGCTGCGGAGCACGTGCAAGCGGAAGCGCACGCGCGGCGGGCGCACGAGCGGTACGGCCTCGGCCTCGGCGGGGCGCACGAGCGGCACGGGCTGGTGCAGCTCCTCCGACGGCGCCGGCTTGCGCATCGGCGGCACCGGCGGGGGCTTGGGCGGCGTGACCGCGGGCATCTGAGGCTTCGAGGGGCTCGGCGGGCGAGGGGCCTGGCCCTGCACCTTGACGGCGAGCTCCTTCGGCGACGCGCTCGAGGGGGCACCTTCGGCCTTCTTCTTCTTGATCTGCTTGACGTCGACGTTGGGCGGCTCGGTCAGCGTGTCCATGCCGCCCATCGCACGCCCCTCGATGACCTCGTCGAAGCGCCCGTCGCGCAGCGCGATGATCATCTCCATGTGCTGGCCCTTCATCAGGCCGCGCACGTACAGCGCGATGTCGGGGCGGCTCACCTGGTCGGCGTAGACGCGCTTGTGGCTCTTGATGACGCGGCCGCCGTCGGCGAACAAATGGGTGATGATGTGCGGCTTGTTGAGGCCCGAGTCCTCCGTCTGGATGTGGTAGACGTGCTCGCGGTATTTGAGGTTGTTGTTGAAGCCGACCTGAGCACGGTTGAAGCTCGGCTGAGCCATCTCGCGCTCGAGGCGCGCGATCTCCGACGCGGTCCACTTCTGCACGGCGGCGTCGAGATCGCCGAATTCGCCGTCGAGCCCCTCCATCCGCGCGAACGCCGCCTTCGCGAGGGGCGAGGCGGGGTTGATTCGCAGCGCGCCGGCGAGCAGCTTTTGGCCGTCGGCGTCGTTGGGGCCCGCGGCTGCCCACGCGCTGAGGAGCGAGACAGCGTCGTCCACGCGACCCTTGTCGACGAGCCACTTCGCGACCTTCGATGCGGATGCTCGTGACGCCGATGCGTCCTGCGTCATTCTCGTGTGGTCCTTGGCAGAGCAGGGGGCGTGGACGGCCAACGTGGAGATTGGATTGGGCGTACGCGCTCAGGGCGGATGATCGTGCGCTTCGCGGACAAAGCCAAGGGGCTTTTCGCCACGTAGCGGCGCTCGGCTCCCGCGCTGGGGCTCATGCGGTGGGGCGCGTGTGGTAGGTTACCATTCGACGATGGCGCGTCGGCGGCACCGCACCACGGTGCGACTCACGGGCATCAGGCTCCGGGAGCAAGGCACCCACGACTCGTTTTGCGCCTACTACTCCGCGGCGATGCTGCTCTGCACGCTGCGGCCCGAGTTCGACGACGCGTTCGACGCCGTGCACGTCAGCGGGGATCCGCTGTTTTCGAACCTCCCGCGCCCGCGCCGCCGGTCGCTCGAGCGCACGGTAGCGGACTGGCTCACGACGGGCGTCCAGTTCGGCCCGCTCGCGGCCGCGCTCAACGCCGCGTGCAAGGGCACGACCCGCTTCCGTGCCAAGCGGGCCTCGTGCGGCGCGCAGGCGCTCGAGCTGCTCCGCGCGAAGGTGGACGAGGGGCTCCCGTCCGTGTGCGGTTGGGAGTCGCGCGAGCTCGGCAATCACACCGTGCTCATCGTCGGCTACGACCGCTACGTCAAGAGCTCGAGCCGCTGGCTGCGCATCCTCGACCCCACGCGCGGCCAGGAGGTGCTCGAGTGGGGCCAGCTCGCGCGCGTCGTCACGGCGCCGCTCGATCTCATCTGGTGCACCGCCCACGACGGCGTGCGCCCCGATCGCCTCACGGTCGAGCGCGACAGGGAGGGCGCGCTGCTCGGCTCGCGTGTCGAGCGGTGGACGCCGGCGACCGAGGAGTGGCAGCCGCTCGTCGCCCGCGGCGCTCCATCGGCGAGCGGGTAGCACGCCGACCTTCGCCTTCGCGTCGCTCGGCTTCAGTAGCGGAGCACGGTCTCGACGCGGACCGGGAGCAGCCGCTCGCGGCCGGCGAGGAACGACAGCTCCACGACAAACGCGAATGCGACCACGTAGCCGCCCTGCATGCGCACGAGATCGCCCGCCGCCTTCGCCGTGCCGCCCGTCGCGAGGAGATCGTCGACGACGAGGCAGCGCGACTCCTCGGGGATGGAGTCCTTGTGCATCTGCAGCTCGGCGGTGGAGTACTCCGTGTCGTAGATGACGGTGTCGACGGACGCCGGCAGCTTGCCCGGCTTGCGCGCGGGGACGAAGCTCGCGTTGAGCCGCGCCGCGAGCGCTCCACCGAAGACGAAGCCGCGGGCCTCGACGCCCACGACCACGTCGATGTGCTCGCCGATGAAGCGCTCCGCGAGCTGGTCGAGCACGATGTGGAACGCGCGCGGGCTCGCGAGCAACGGCGTGATGTCCTTGAAGAGGATGCCCGGCTTCGGGAAATCGGGGATATCGCGGATGGTGCCGCGCACGAACTCGAGAGCGTCGCGCGAGGGCGCGGCCGCGGGGAGGGCGACCCGCTTGGGTTCGACCGGCGTCACCTTGCTGGGGCCGGCGTGGCGCATGGGCAGGCGCTTGGTGCGGCGGGCGAGCAGCGGCGGGCGGGTCTTGGTCTTCTTGGCCATGGGGCGCGCATCATATACGAGACGCGGGGCGGAGGCCGTGGAGATGTCTCTGGCGGTCGCGATCAGCGTCGCGAGTGAGCGTAGAGGATGAACCCCAGCGGAATGCGGATCTTGCCGAGCAGTGCAAAGCCGTAGCCGTCGTGGGTCGTACGGTCGAAGATCACCTCGTCGTAGCCGCGGTATTGGGCTTCGACGCCGAGGACGCTCCATCCTACGCTCAGCATGCCCCCGAACTGGCCGTGGCCGTCGACCATCGGACCCGCCTGAGCCCACAGCCCGGTGTCGATCATCATCAGCTCGACTTGGAGGCCGTACGTCGCAGCCGAGAGGTTGTTGAGCTCGTAGGTCGCACCGACGGAAACGAAGAGCGGCCAGCTGGCGAACATGACGCCCGTGCGAACCCGCGCAAAGCCGACGCCGCGACCAGGGCCGCCCCAGAAGAATCCGCCCCCGAGCGAGACGTCCAGGTCGAGTCTCGTGGCGCGATAGTAGTCGGCCAACGAGAATCGGCGTGTCGAAGCCGGGGCGGCAGGCGGCGCCGCCTGCCCGTCATCGGCAAACGCGGCCACCGGTGCCAACGCGAGCGCGACGGCGAGCGCGAGCGAGCAGTGCCTCGTCACCGGCTACTTCGCTTCCTTCGGGGCGTCCTTCGCTCCGACCTGGAGGAGGAGCTTGGCGGTGCCCAGCTTCGGAGCACGCTTGCCGTCGAGGCCGTGCGCGAGACAAGTCGACGAGGGATCCAGAGGATCGGGAGTCGCCGAGAGCACGCCGTCCTTTGCCACCATGTGGAGGGAGACGACCTTGCCGCCTTCGAGGTGATCGCGAAGCTCGGGGCAACCCTTCGCAGCGGAGGAGAGCGCCGTCGCGAGCTCGGGAACGACCGCGGTGTCGAGCTCGTGGCCCTGCTCGGCCGCCACTGCGACCGTGAACGTTTGGTTGATCTCGATGCCCACGGGCTCGCCGTACGTCGCGTCTTCTCGCGACGCGGTCTTCGAGCATCCGGCAGCCACGAACAGACAAAAGAGCGCCGGGAGCCAAATACTTCGGCCCCCGGCGTCTTTCGAGAAACGGGATTCGTCAGGGCGCTTCATTCGCGGCGCACGACGCAACTCCACCGTCGGTCACCTTGCAGACGAAGACCTTACGGAGGGCGCCGAAGAGGAAGCCGTCGTTTCGGAGGATGACGACCTTGTCGCCGGTCGCCGCCGCGCCGCCATAGGCGCAGCCCGTCGCCTCTACCGCCATCATGCCGAGAATCACCAGAGCAGCAATCTTTTTCATGAAGTTCTCCCCGAGTGGGTCATTGGATAGGAGCTTCCCGTCAGACGGCAACGAGAGGAGCCCCACGTTCGAAGTGGAAGGAAGGCAGCGGGCGCATCTTCGTCGCGGCGCCGCGAACCGTCAAACAATTCGTGAGGCGCGCTCGCGCAGGGCCGCTCACGACATGAGGGCGGTCGCCGCGGCCCGATCTGCGTACGCCGTCAAGTCCAGGACGAGCGGCGTCACCGACGCGATGCCCGCGTCGTGGGCGTCCGTGTCGTTGTCGGGCTCGGGGGCGTGCGTGACGCCGGACCCGCCCAGCCAGAAGTACTCGCGTCCGCGAGGGTCCCGCCGGATGTCGAGCAGCTCCTCGTATTTGCGCGAGCCGATGCGCGTGACGGACACCTCGCCGGTCCACTTCGGAGGGAAGTTCACGTTGAGCAGAGGCGTGCGCGGGCTCAGGCTCGACCAGCGCTCGAGCAGCCTCGCCGCGAGGCGTGCAACGACCTGGCACGCGGCCAGGCGGTCGACCTCGCGCGCGGCGCTCGCCGCGATCGCCGGGATGCCGCGGAGCGCGCCCTCGCGCGCGGCGGCCACGGTGCCGGAGTAGAAGACGTCCTGGCCGAGGTTGAGGCCGTGATTGAGCCCGGAGACGACGAGGTCGGGCCGGCGCGGGAGGACGCGGGGGTGGTTCAGCGCCACGTAGACGCAGTCGGCCGGCGTACCGTCGACGGCGAAGACGGCATCCTCGACTCGCCGCAGCCGCAGCGGCCGGTGCAGGCTCAGCGCGTGGCTCGCGGCGCTCTGCTCCACCTCGGGGGCGACGATGACCACGTCGGCGTCCTTCGACAGGACCTCGCGCATGGTGCGGATGCCACGGCGCGCCTGGCCGTCGTCGTTGGCGAGGAGGATGAGGGGGCGTGAGGCGGAAGGATTCAAGTGGCTTTTGCTTTAGCCTTGCTACGCTCGTGCCCGCAAGCTCGTGAGCAAGACGAACGACATCACGCCGGCGGTGGCCGTGGATCAGGCGACGATCGAGCGACGTTTCGGCGTGGTCGTGGCCGATCCGCACCGCTGGCTCGAGGACGGCGACTCGGAGCGGGTCCGCGCGTGGACGGACGCCCAGAACGCGAGGACCGACGAGTACCTGGCCGCGTGCCCGACCTTCGCCGAGCTCCGGGCTCGGGTCGCCGCGCTCCTTCGCGTCGGCTACTGCGACCTGCCGACGGTCCGTCGGGGGCGGGCGTTCTACCAGCGCCGCGAGGGTGACGCGCAGCAGCCCGCGCTGCGCGTGCGCGAGCCGGACGGCAACGAGCGCGTCCTCATCGACGCCGAGGCCCTCTCGCCCGACGCCACCGACGCGCTCGACTGGTGGTACCCGTCGCCGAGCGGCAAGCTCGTGGCCTGGGGCCGGAGCAGCGCCGGGAGCGAGCAGAGCGTGCTGTTCGTCCGCGACGTGGAGACGGGCCGCGACCTGCCGGGCTCCATCCCCAACACGCAGCACGGCGTCGTGGGCTGGGTGAGCGACACGCGCTTCTTCTACACGCGCTTCCCGGCGCCCGGCACCGTCCCGCCCGGCGAGGAGCAGTACCACGGCAAGCTCTACGTCCACGAGCTCGGCGCCGATCCCGCGAGCGACGAGCTGGTCTTCGAGCCCGGCGCCAAGAGCGACGTCCCGCAGGCCATCGTCTCGCCCGACGGCCGGTGGCTCGTCGTCCTGGTGGCGCAGGGCTGGGCCAAGAGCGAGGTCTACCTGCGCGATCTCGCCGACCCCGCGGGCGTGCTCGTCCCGGTCGCCACGAACGAAGAGGCCATCTTCGAGCCCATCGCCCGGCGCGACGGGCTCTACCTGCTGACCAACTCCGGCGCCCCGAGGTACCGCGTCTTCGCCGTCGACTACGCGAGGCCCGCCCGCGACGGCTGGAAGGAGCTGCTTCCCGAGACGGACGACGTCCTCGCGAGCGTCGCCATCACGAGCTCCAGGATCGTCGCCTGTTACCTGCGGAACGCCTCCTCGGTGGTCGTCGCGCGCGACCGCGCCGCACCGGCGATCGCACGCGAGGTTGCGCTGCCCACCATCGGCACGGCGGCCGTCCACGCGTCGAGCGACGACGAGGGCGTGTACGTCTCCTTCACCTCTTTCGTGGTCCCGCTCGGGGTGCACCGGCTCGAGGGCGCCGCGCTCGTCCCGTGGGCGGTCGTCTCCGAGGGAGTGCCGCGCGAGGGAGTGCGCGTCGAGCGCCTCTTCGCGACGTCCAAAGACGGCACGCGCGTGCCGATGTTCGTGGTTTCGCGCGAAGACGCCCGCTGGGACGGGGACAACCCCACCGTGCTCTACGGCTACGGCGGCTTCAACGTGAACCAGACGCCCGCCTTCAGCGCGCGCGTGCTTTCGTTCGTCCAGCGCGGGGGCGTGTGGGTGAGCTCCGTCCTGCGCGGCGGTGGCGAGTACGGCGAGGCCTGGCACCGCGCGGGCATGCTCGAGAACAAGCAGAACGTGTTCGACGACTTCTACGCGTGCGCCGAGGCGCTCGTCGCCGCTCGCGTCACGCGGCCCGAGCGGCTCGCCGCGGTCGGCGGCTCCAACGGCGGTCTGCTCGTGTCCGTGGCGATCACCCAGCGCCCCGAGCTGTTCGGCGCGGGCATCGCGCTCGTCCCGCTGACGGACATGCTCCGCTACCCGCTCTTTCGTCTCGGAGCGTTCTGGGTCCCCGAGTACGGCTCACCCGATGACGAGGCCGCGTTCAGGGTCCTGTACGCGTACTCTCCGTATCACCACGTCCGGCCCGGCGTCGGCTACCCGGCGATGCTTCTGTGGGCCGCCGAGAGCGACTCGCGCGTCGACCCGATGCACGCCCGCAAGATGGCTGCCGCGCTGCTCGACGCGGGCCCGTCCAATCCGGTCCTGCTGCGCGTCGAGACGAAGGCCGGGCACGGCATGGGGAAGCCCACCTCGAAGGTCGCGGACCAGCTGGCCGCCGAGCTCGCATTTCTCGACCGAGAGATTGGGAAGAATCGCGGCGGCGACCCGTAGAAAGGTCACGCGGCGCGCTTGACACTGGGGCGGGAAGGCCGTCACATTCGCCGCGCTCGACTCTCGACCACGGTGTCCTTGGCGGGATTTCAGTGCGTTGGGCCATCAAAGGAAGGAACGTCAAATGAAGGTCGGTTTTGGTCGCAAGCGGTTCTTGGAGGTTGCGCAGGTCTTCGGAGCGATGATGATCCTCTTGGGCGCTCTCCTGGCGTGCAAGGGCGGGTCGAAGAGCAGTGGTGGAGCCTCGGGCGGCACCGCGAAGATGGGCGAGACCGTGACCTTCGACGACTCGGAGTGGATCGTCGTGGAGGCGAAGGACGCCGGCAAGAAGATCAAGAGCAACTCGGAGTTCAACGAGGAAGAGAAGTCGACCGAGGGCCGCTTCATCCAGGTGCACTACAAGGTCACCAACAAGGGCAAGAAGGAGGAGATGCTCCTCGACCGCCCGAAGGTCGTCGACGACAAGGGCCGCGAGTTCGGGCCGATCGACATGGAGAGCTTCTACGTCCCCGCGAAGGCGAAGACCATCGGCCTCGACACGCTGCAGCCCAGCATGCCGAAGGAGTACTGGACGGTCATCGAGGTCCCCGCGGACGCCAAGAGCCTCAAGTTCGAGGTGCACGGCTTCAGCCTCCTCGGCGACAAGAAGAACGTCGACCTCGGCTTGTGATCACTGCCGCACGCTCGAGCCGTAGGCGAGAGCTCGGAGTGAAACGTTGAATCGGCCCCGGAAGGGGCGCATGGCTGCCGCGCGGACTTCCAATCCGCGCGGCAGTCGTGTTTTGTGGTCCGCGGGAATCGACGCCGAAAACTGGGAATCCGTTCAGTGCTGAACTATCGTCACGTACATGCTCTCCCAGACCGAAAAACACGCCCTCCGAGCCCTCTTTCGATGTGCCCGCTACCGCCGCGTCGCCGACGTGGCGGCCCTCTCCCTTCGCGTCCCTGGGAGCGCCGCCGCGCTCGCCGACGCCCTGTCTTCTCTCGAGCAGCGAGGGCTCTTGGCCTCGACCGGTACGTCGCTGCGCCTGACCCTGGACGGGCTGGCGGTGGCCGCCGCGCTCTTGCCGCCCCTTTCCAACCGACGCCGGGCGCGCCCGCCGCTGCGCGTCGTCCGAGCGGCTTGAGAGGCCGCGCGAGCGTGCGGCAGTGACCGAGCCCGTCGCCTGGCACCGTCGCTGTCGGCAGGAGCTCCGCGCCGAGCACGCGAGGCACGAGCAG
>DATIQP010000865.1:0-2468 GCA_035470765.1 Polyangiaceae bacterium
CGACGTGGTCGACACCGACGTGCGCGCCCACGTCGACCGCTGCGCCGACTGCACGCTCCGGATGGGCGAGCTCGCGCTCGAGTCGCACGCCCTGGGCGCGGCGCTGGCGGGGATGCGGGCGCAGGCCGCTCCGGTCCGCCATCGCTTCCCCTTCGCGATGACACTGGTCGCCGCGGTGCTCGCGGTCGTCTGCGCGATTCCGGGCCTGGTCGAGGGGTTGCCGCGGCTCTTGCCGTGGTTCTTCGCGGCGCCGCGGCTCCTGCCGCTGCTCACCGCGTCGCTCGTCGCGGTCGCCCACGACTTCGGTGCGAGCCCGCTCGGGCGCGCCACGAGCGTCGCCAGCGCGGCGATGCTCTGTCTGATTGGTTTCGCCCTGGCGCGGGCCTCTCGCGCCGACGCTGCACGAAAGGCATGATCACGATGAAACGTCTCCCCGCCCTCGCCACCACGCTGCTCGTGCTCGGCCTCTCGACCGCGGCAGCCGCCGCCGTCCGCCACGAGGGCGCATGGCCGCAGGCCGACAAGCACGTGTCGCTCGACGCGACGCACGTCACGCGTACCGAGGCCGTGGCTCGGCTCGCCAAGGCTGCCGGCTGGAGCGTCGTCCTGCGGACCGACGAGGACACGAGCAAACCGTTCGACGTCCACGTCAGCGACCAACCCGCCGACAAGGTGCTCGACGTCGTCCTTGGCGAGGGCGACTGGGTGGCCACGCGCGACGGCACGCTCATCACGATCGCGAGCGCGCCGAGCCCGGAGCCGAGCGCGCCGGCGCCTGCCATCGCCACGGCGCCCGCCGCGCCGAGCGCCACGCTCGCCGCTCCGCCCCCGCCTCCTCCTTCCGTGCCCACCGCCGCGCCGATGGCGACCGTGCGCGGCGAGGACCGCATCGTCCACGGCGGCAACCTCTCCATCGGCGCCGACGAGGTCGTCCACGACGTCACCCTCATGGGCGGCGCGCTCGAGCTCGCCGGCACCGCGACCGGCAACGTCACCGTCCTCGGCGGCAGCGCGCGCATCGTGAAGGGCGCGCACGTCGTCGGGAGCGCGACGGCCATCGGCGGCTCGCTGGACGTCGAAGACGGCGCGCAGGTCGACGGCGACGTCGGCGTGGTCGGAGGCTCGCTCGACCGTCACAAGGGCTCGAGGATCGGCGGAGCGGTGCGCCACAGCGACGACGAGTCCATCGGCGTGCACGCCGACACCTCGCCGCTCAAGCCCAAGTCCTGGCTCCGCTCCGTGAGCGACGCGATCACGCGCGCCGCGATGCTGTTCATCTTCGGGGCGGTCCTCTTCGCGCTCGCGGGGGACCGCATGAACATGATGCGCCTCGAGGCCGCGGCGCGCCCGATGCGCTCGTTCGCGCTCGGCATCGTGGGCGGCGTCGTCGGACTGCTCACGATCGCCATCGTCGCGGTGACCATCATCGGCATCCCAGTGGCGATCGTGGTCCTGCTCGGGGCCGTCTTCGCGGCCTACGCCGGCATCTGCGCCGTCCTGGCGACGGCGGGCAAGGCCCTCGTCGGCCACAAGACCGACAACCCGCACGCCCACCTCCTCGTCGGCTGCGCCCTGTTCCTCGTCAGCGGAGCCATCCCGTTCGTGAGCGGGCTCGTCACTTTCTTCGTGGTCGTGACCGGCCTCGGGGTGGTCGTCGCCACGCGCGGAGGAGGCCTATTTGCGGCCCGCCGTGGCGGATTCTCGGCTGGAGGCCCCTACCGTACCGAAGCTACCGTCTGATTCGTCTCGGGGGTGAACGCATGCTCAGATCGCGACAGCCCCCGACATTGATACGCTCCCTCTTTGCGCGCGTGGGCCGGTTTCGGAGAACCGCGCGTGCAGGCACACGTTTCATGACGCGCCGGCGTTGTTTCGCCGGAGGGAGAAACCGTTTTGACCGAATCGACTCGCCATCGTCCCGCCGCGGGGCTCGCGGCGGTGCTCGCGTCGCTCGACGAGCGGCTCGAGAACGAGGTGGAGGTACTCGACGCTTTTTTGCTCGCGCTGTCGCGCAATCAGCTCCCCCCGGAAGCGTGGGGGAAGCTCGCGACCGCCGCGCAGCGTGACGACCGCATCACGGAGCTAGCGTTCGCCTTCGAAGGGCTCGCGGGGGACCGCAAGATCCGAACGCTCCACGCGGGAGTCGTGGCGGAGTTCATGTTCCAGTCGTCGGTGTTCTTCGGCGACGTGATGGGCGACGACGTCGGAGCCGTCAGCTACCTGGACAAGGCGATGGCCGCGATGCCGACGCACGCCGGCTCGCTCGCCCGCTTCGAGGCGTACCTCACCGAGAAGGGCGAGTTTCTCAAGCTCGGGGAGTTCTTCCTCGATCTGGCGCAGCACCGCTCGCGGGCGGAGCAGCCGGCGCTCCTGCGCAAGGCCGCCGAAGCGTTCGAGCGCGCCGGCGCCGGCGAGAGGGTCGCCGACGCGCTGCAGCTCTTGCTCCGGCTGGATCCGAAGGACGACGA
>DATIQP010000866.1:0-2371 GCA_035470765.1 Polyangiaceae bacterium
GGCGTCGCTCGCTCCGCCGGGCGACGTCGCGGCGTCGCTCGACGCCCGTCTCGCCGCGGTCCTGTCGTGGACGCAAGACGGGCTGCTCGACCCGTCGAGCCGCGCCGAGGCCCTCCGCACCGTCGTGGTGCGGCTGTACCAGTCGGCCTCGGCGATCGCCCACGCTCGCTCGCTGGCCGACCTGTGCACCGGGGGCGGCACCGAGCCGGACGTGGTCGCGACCTTCGAGGACGCGATGGCTTCCTTCATGCAGCTCTCGCACGGCGCCCGGGCCCGCCTGAACCCCGACGGCGGCACCAGCGCTCCTCCTATGCCCGTCCAGGACGAAGCGCTCGCCGTGGCCGTCTCGCGCGTGCTCTCCGGCGCCGAGGAGGCGCTCGACGGAGCGCTCGTGGACGGCGCTCGCCGCATGGCCGCCGAGCTCCCCGTCGCGATGGAGGCGCTCGTGTCCCTCGTCATCGACGTCGTCACGAGGCTGCCGGCACGCGTGGCCGAGGCACGCGCCGGCGCCGCGCGGATCAACGAGCAGCTCCCCGCATGGCTGCCGCCCCGCCGGACCCTCGGCGGCTTCTACGTCCTGCGCCCGCTCGGCAGCGGGGCGGGGGGCAGCGTGCTCGTGGCGTGCCGCGCCGAGGAACGGCAGGAGCCCGACGCGGAGCGCTTCGCGCTCAAGGTCCCGGCCTACGACGCCGTGGCGGCTCGCAGCGTGTCGGAGGCGGAGTTCTTCCAGATGTTCCGCGCGGAGGCCTCCGCGCTGCTGTCGCTGCCGGCGCACCCGAACCTCGCGCGCTTCGTCACCTTCGACACGGGCACCAAGCCCAAGCCCATCCTCGTCATGGAGCTCGTCGAGGGGCCGAACCTCGATCACGAGATCGAGGCGCGCGCTCTCGACGTGAGTCGCTGCTTCCGGATCCTCGACGACGTGCTCGCCGGGCTCGAGGCGATGCACTCCGTCGAGGTGGGCCACCTCGACATCAAGCCGGCCAACGTCGTGCTCCGCGGCGGGCGCGAGGCAGTGCTCGTCGACTTCGGCCTCGCGGGGCGCCGCCTGCGCCCCGGCTGCGGGACGGGCCCCTACGGCGCGCCGGAGGTCTGGGGTGCCGAGGCGCCCGGCACCACCCCCACGCCCATGAAGGCCGACGTCTACGCCTTCGGCTGCGTGGCCTTCGAGATGCTGACGGGTGACACCCTCTTCGCCGCGGAAGGCGAGCTGCAGCAGGTCGCGCTCCACCTCTCCCACGACGGCTTCCCCGACAAGCTCCGCAAGATGGCGAGCCGCCCGGAGCTCGCGCCGCTGGCCGAGATCCTCTTTTCCACGCTTCGCCGCGATCCGGGGAAGCGCCCGACGCCCCATCTGCTCCGCATCCAGCTCCGCCAGCTCGAGCCGTCGCTCCAGCGGATGCGCTGGCCGCTGCCGGCCTAGTGGAGCATTAACTCACCATGCCCGAACCCATCGAAGGCGTTCCCGATCCGAGCGGTGCCGATTGCGTCGGCTGCGGGCGCTGCTGTCATCACGGCCCTTCGACGGTGCACCTGCTCGAGAGCGACGAGCGCCGGCTCGGACCCGACTTGCTTGCAGAGTACACGCTCCTGCAACAGCGGCCGCCGCACATGCGCTTCGTGAGGAACGCGGGCGATTGGTGCGGCGCGCTCGACGTCTCCCGTCCGGGCGCGTTTCCGTGCCGCATCTACGAGCGCCGCCCGGACGACTGCCGCATCGTCGAGCCGGGCTCGCCCGCGTGCCTGGAGGCCCGACGGCTCGGTCACCTCGGAACGTCGGTCGAGTTCGCGCGAAGGTCCGAGTGATGGGGCGGGGCGCGCTGCTGCCGCTGCTGCTCTCTCTCGGTTGCGCAGGCCCCATCGAGGCCATCAAGGTCGTCTCGCCCGAGGAGGCGACGCGAGCGAACGGGACCAAGCTCAAAGCCGTCGCCATCCTGCGGGGTGATCAGCGAGCGCAGCTCCCCGACGGTGTGACCGTGCGGAGCTCGAAGGAGGGCTCCGAGGTGCGAGTGCCGCGCGAGGGCGTGTTCGAGTATTCGCTCGACCCTGGCGAGACGGTCGAGCGCGACGCGCAAGACCGAATCGTGGGCGTCAAGAGCGGGGAGGGGAAGGCCGCGCACGAGACGCGCTTCATCCCGGGCACCGCCGAGCAGCAAGGCGACGTCGTCCGCGGCGAGCTCGAGGACCACGTCGAGCGCGTGCCGCTCTTTCCGGGCGACCGCGTCGAGCTGCGCGGCACGTTCGGCGTCGGCGAGACGCTTCCGCTCGACGGCAAGGTCGAGACGACCCGCGCGTGGTCCGCGCTCGGCTTCGGCGGCGCCCTGCTGGGCGGCGCCTACATCCCGTCCCTCATCGTCGGGGCGACGTCGTC
>DATIQP010000867.1:0-7212 GCA_035470765.1 Polyangiaceae bacterium
TCGCGCCCGCGCGAGCTCCGAACGTCGGGCGGGCGCGCAGCACCACGAGCGCCGCGAAGAGCGTCGCCGGCGGCACGAAGACGATCGCGTACGGGTCCGCGAGCCACGCGAGCATGACGAGCAGCCCGCCGCCGAAGAGCCACGCGCCGGGGCGCTTCGAGCCGTCGGCGCGGTCGATCGCGAATAGCGCGCCGAACGCGATCGTCAGGGCGAGCTGCCGGGGCGGATAGAGCGCGTAGGAGTGCACGCATGCGGTCGTGAAGACGAGCGGCAGCGTGGCGACGAAGGCGCGCCACGGCGAGCTCGTGCGGCGGTCGAGGAGCAGGAACGCGAAGAGCGTGAGCCCGACGTAAGCGGCGAGCGCCGAGAGCATGAGCGCGAGCGGCGTGGGACCGAGCGCGGCGAAGAAGAGCGCGGCCCACGTCGAGTCGGCCGACGTCTGGTAGCTGCTGCCCCAGAGAAACGGCGACCAGCCGCCGTGCTGGAAAATGTGGCGCGCCTGCAGGCCCACGATCGCCGCGTCGGAGTTGGTGCCCGCGGCGTTCAGCAGCGCAGGGGCGCGCGTCACGCAGGAGAGCAGCACGAGCAGCGCCGCCGCCGAGAGCTGATGCAGGCGCGAGGAGCGGGTCAAGGCTGCGGATGCTACCCCGATCGCGTCGCCTCGCGCACTCGTCGAGCGCGATCGGGCGAAGCGAGGCTACTCGGTCATGGGTGCCCCGCTCACGCCGCGTGACGCGGCACCCGCAGGCTGAACGTCGTCCCTTCACCCTCTTCGCTCCGGACGGCGATGTTGCCGCCGTGAGCGCGCGCCATTTCGCGCGCGATGAAGAGCCCCAGTCCGACGCCGCTGGCGTTGCGCCGCTCGCCTTCGCCTCGACGGAAGGGCTCGAAGAGGAGCTCTCGCTCCCCTTTCGGGATTGGCGGCCCGTCGTTGTGGACGTCCATCGTCACCTCGTCGCCCTCACCGGCGCTCAGGGTCACGTTCACGGGGCTGCCCTGTGGGCTGTACGCCACCGCGTTCGCAATCAGATTCGACGCGACCTGCGCCATGCGCCCGACGTCCCACTCGCCGTTCAAGTCGCCGCGCGCGTCGACGGCGATCTCGCGCTCGGGGTGGACGATGCGAAGCTCGTCTGCCACTTCGTTGCAGACGTCCCGCAGATCGGCACGCTTGCGATGGATCTTCAGGGCACCGCCACGCACCGCGGCGAAGTCGAGCAGCTCGTTGACCATCTCGAGCATGCGATCGCTCGCTCGCGCGATCCGGTTCACGAACCCGCTCGCCACCGCGGGCAGCTCCATCTTGCGCAAGAGCCCTCCTGCCATCTTGATCGCGCTGAGCGGGTTTTTCAGGTCGTGCCCCAGGATGGCCACGAACCGCGCGCGCATCTCGGCGATCTCCTCGAGGCGCTTCGCGTTCGCGCGCTCCATCTCGATGGCAGAGACGGCCATGCAATGGTCGAGCGCGGCGTGCAGAAATCGAACGCCCTCGGGCTCGACGTCAGGCTCCCCACGATAGGCCTCGACGATGCATTTTCGGAGGTGCGCGAACTCGCGCATCGCGGCCGGGAGCGTGAACCCTTGGGTCAGGCGAGCTCGGGCGTGGTCTCGCGGCAGGGCAGATTCCGCGAGCTTGCGTCCCTCCAGCACCTCGTCGCCGAGCCCGGGATGCTCGAGCCCAGCGATCATGCGATCGAGCATCTCTGGCACCTCGTCGTCGAGCTCGGCCGTGGAAAGGTGCCTCGCCTGGGGCACGCTCGGATCGCTTAGCATCGCGGCACGCCAGGCACGCAGCATGGCATCGCGTTTCGCACCAAGGACTTCCGCGAGGCGGCGCACGGATCAGCAGGGCTGCAGGGGCCGTGCCACCCGAGAGCGAGGGCTCGTCCGTTCTAGGGCGTGCGGACGGTGCTCGGGCTCCCGTCGGTCGCGAGCGGGCCGATGGTGTCGGAGATCTCCCCGACCGCAATGGCGGAGAGCTCCTTCGGCACGAGGCCGTACCCCTCCGCCGCCGCGAGCAGGCCCGCATTGGTGGGAAGGTGGGTCAGGAAATCGTGCGCGTACGGCGTGCCCGAGAGGCCCTGCACGCGCGTGGCGAGCCGCGGGATGCCGCGGAGGATCGCCTCGCGCGCCTCGGAGAGATCGCCCAGATCGACGCACGCGTCGTGCAGCGCGAGGAAAACGGGCGCCTCGTTGAGCAAGCTCGGCGAGCCCGAGTCGAGCAGGTGCGCCGCCTCGCGCGCGATCTCGCGAGCTTTGTCGGGGAAGCCGCAGCGCCGCTCCGCCTCGGCGAGGAAGCCCATCGCGACGGGCACGACGTCGAGCATCTTGGTGGCGCGGTAGCCCTGGGCGGCCGTGCGGAGCAGCGTACGAGCGCGCTCGCAGCAGTCGGCGTCGCCGGAGCGCATCAGCTCGAGGCCGCGGTAGTAGAGCACGCCCATCGTCGCGCGGTCGTGCGGGACCCAACTCCCGGCCGCTGCGGCGTCGGCGAGGCCGCGCGGCTCGGCGAGGAGGCGATCGAGCTGCGGATCGGGCCCGAACGTGCTCGTCCAGCCGAGCAGGTTCATCTGCCCGTGGCGGACGGTGCCCGGCGATCCGATGGCCTGCGCGAGGACGATGCCACCCTCGATGGCGACGCGCGCCTCGGCCTTGGCGCCGACGGTGGTGAGCGCGAAGCCGACGTTGATGGTGAGGGTCGCCTCGCGCGTCTTGAGGCCGGCCTCGGCGGCCGCGCGCGCCGCGGAGCGACGCGCCTCGAGGGCGGCGCCCACGTCGCCACGGGTCTGCCGGACGACCGCGAGCGTCTGCCACGCGTCCACGACGGCGTTCGGGATCCCGTGCCGCTGCGCGAGCGAGAGGAGCTGCTCGGCAGCCTCGGCGGCCGCGTTGAAGTCGCCGCCAAACGCGTGGCGCGCGGCTAGCGCGGCGGCGCATCGGGCTTCTTCGTCGGTGAGGCCCGCGGCCTGCGCGTCGCGCCGGACCTGATCCAGCCGGCCGGCGGTCTCCGAGTCGCCGCCGCAGGCGTCCTCGTAGCGGATGCGCGCGCCCTTGGCACGCACCGCGCTGGCCTCGTCGTAGACGGCCTCCTCCATCGCGCGAACCGCGCTCTCGCGCTCGGCAGCGCGCGCGTCCTGGCGGCTCCACGCCTCGTCGAGCAGCTGCGCGCGCGCGAACTGCGTGGGCTGGTCCTCGGCGAAGGCGAGCGACTTCTCGGCCATCGCGACGGCGTCGGCGAGGGCGTGCGCGGCGAGGGCGCGGCGCGCGGCCTTTTCGAGGTGGACGGCGGCCTCCTCGAACGCGTGGCCGAGCTCGAGGTGGCGCGCGACGGTGGCGTCGTCCTCGGCCATGTGTGCGAGGTAGCGGCCGGCGCGCGCGTGCAGGTCGCGCTGGGCGTCCTCCCCGAGCGAGGCGTAGGCGACCTCGCGCATCAGCGCGTGCTTGAAGCTGAACTCGCGCGTGCCCTTGAGGCGGCTCGTGGCCTGCTCGACGACGATCTCGCTCGCGGCGAGCTGCCGCAGCGTCTCGGCGGCGGTGGGCACGCCGAGCGCCTCGAGGCCCTGGTCCCAGCCCACCTGGCCGAAGACGCTCAGGCGCGCGGCGGCCTCGCGCGTCGCGTCGTCGAGCGCGTCGAGCTGCACCTGCATCGCGGCCTCGATGGTGGGCGCCTGCGTGGCGTCGCGGCCCTGCGCGGCGAGGCGCGCGAGCTCCTCGGCGAACAGCGGAGAGCCCGCGGCCTGCGTGGCGATGTTGTCCGCGATCTGATCGGACTGCGGGCCGGCGCGCTCGCCGAGGATGGCGCGCGCGATGGTGCGCACCGAGCGGCGCGAGAGCGGGCGGAGCTCGACGCGGACGTGATCGCGCCCCGAGAAGCGCTCGGGGTCCTCGCGCCAGAACGAGGGCCGCGTGGTGAGCAGGATCCAGAGCGGCACGCCGGCGGCACGGCCGAGCAAGTGATCGAGCCACGAGAGGCTCTCGGTGTCGCACCACTGGGCGTCCTCGAGGCCGACGACGATGGGCGAGCGCCGCGCGAGGCCGATCGTGACGTCGGTGAGCGCGATCCACAGAGCGTCGCGCGCGGCGCGGGCGTCGGCCATCTCGGGCAGCGGCTCGTTGGCGAGCAAGCGCGCGAGCAGCTCGAGGCCGTCCTCCGAGATGTCGACGTCGGCGAGGCGCGCGACGTTCTTCGCGCCGAGGCGGGCGTCCTCGAGCTCGGCGCCCTTGGGCACGCCGGCCATCTGGCGAGCGAGATCGGCGACCGCGCCGAGAGGGTGGCTCTTGCCGAAGGTCTCGCAGCGCACGAGCAGGACGCGCGCGCCGGACGAGTGCGACGAGACGCGCTGGATCGCTTCACGCCGCAGGCGCGTCTTGCCGATGCCGGGCGCGCCCGTGAGCGTGACGATGACGGGCGTGCGCTCGTCGAGCGCGCGTTCGAACGACGCGACGAGCTGCGAGAGCTCCCCCTCGCGCCCCACGAAGGGCGCGCCGCCGAGGGCGTCCTTCTTCCCGACGTGCGCGCCGGAGACGAGCGCGGTGCCGTCCTCGCGGATCTGGAACTCGTAGCGGCCGCGGGCGAGCTCCGCGGTGGTCGTGTCGGCGAGGACTCCGCCGCGCGGGGCGTCGCGCGCGAGGGCCGCGGCGCGGTCGACGACCTCGCCGATGGGTCGCGTGCCGCGCTCCACGCGCGAGCGGCCGGTGGCGATGCCGACGGTGGCGTTGACCTTGGCCAGACGCAGCGCGAGGTCGATGGCGCGCGTGGCCTCGTCGCCGAGAGCGCGCGAGACGCCGAGGTGCGCCACGACGGCGTCGCCTCCGAGCTCGGTGGCCTCGGCGCCGCGGGCGCGCAGGTGCGCGATGAGCCGCGCGCGCGGCGGGCCCTTGGGCACGTGCGTCGCCAGAATCGTCGTGACGAGGCGGCTGCCGCCGGCCGAGTGCGCCGCGAGCGCGCTCGCCGGACCGATGGCGCTGATGGGCGCCGTCTCGTCGCGCACGACGCGCGTGTCGGCGCCGCTGCGCGCGCCGAGCTCGGCGGCGAGCGCGCGGAGCCGGTCGGCGGCGATCGCGGCGCTGGCAGGCCGCTCCTCGGGGGACGTGGCGAGCAGCTCGGCCATCAGATCGTCGAGCGCGGGCGAGATCTGGGCGATGACGTCCGACAGGCGCGGAGGCGGCGTCGTGACGAGGCGCGCGAGGATGGCGATGGGCGTCGGGCCGATGTGCGGCGGGCGCCCGGAGATCATCTCGAAGAGGGTCGCGCCGAGGGCGTACAGGTCGGCGCGCGCGTCGACGCCCTCGTCACCGCGGGCCTGCTCCGGAGCCATGTACGCGGGCGTGCCGATGATCGCGCCGGTGCGCGTGAGCTTCGCGTCGCCCGCCGAAGCGACGCCGAAGTCGACGAGCGTGGCTCGGACGGGACCTGGCGGCGCGTTCGGCCCGCTGCCGACGAGGATGACGTTCGAGGGTTTCACGTCGCGGTGCACGATGCCGGCCGCGTGGGCGGCGGCGAGCGCATCGGCGACCTGCGCCCCGACCTCGAGGCACCTCAAGAGCGACAGCGGCGCTCGCCTCTGGCGCTGGGCGATGTCCTCGCCCTCGAGCCACTCCATCGCCACGTACGGCTGGCCCTCGTCGAGCTGGCCGAAGGCGACGAGCCGCACGATGCCCGGGTGCACGAGGCCGGCGAGCATCCTGCCTTCGCGGCGGAAGCGGGCCTCTTCGCCCGCATCCACGCCGGAGATCGCGATGACCTTCAGCGCGACGGGCTGGCCCGTGACCTCGTCGTGAGCGCGGTAGACGATGCCCACGGCCCCGCGGCCGATCTCGCGCTCGATGAGGAAGCGGCCTCCGACGTAGGCCTGGCTCGCGAACGCGGTCATGCTCGTGGCCTCCCCGCGTCGTCCTCGCCGCCGGCCCGCCGCCGCTCGCCGATGACGAACAGCTCGTAGCTCTGCGAGCGCGTGCCCTCGGGCCGGATGAGCCGCTCCTTCTCGAAGAGCGCGCGGACCTTGGCCCGCGCGACGGGCAGGTCCTCCCCCATGAAGATCTTGCCCACGAATGTGCCGCCCGGGCGCAGCAGCGCGCCGGCGACTTCGAGCGCGCGCACGAACAGCTCGTAGCTGCGCGTCTGGTCGGTGAAGCGCACGCCCGTGGTACTCGGCGCCATGTCGCTCAGCACGACGTCGTAGGGGGCGAAGGCGGAGAGCGCCTCGTTGGCGAGGGTGAGCGCGTCGCCGACGTGGAACTCCACGTTGGCGGGCAAGGCCAGGTTCAGAGGCTTCAGATCCACCCCCAGCACCTTGCCGGACGGCCCGACGCGCTGCCCCGCGTAGAGCAGCCAGCTGCCGGGCGCAGCGCCGAGGTCGAGGACCCGCATGCCGGGCCGGAGGATCCTCACGCGCCGGTCGATCTCCTCGAGCTTGAAGACGCTGCGCGCCGGGAAGCCCGCCTTCTTGGCAGCCACCGTGAAGCGATCGGGCTTCTTGTAGGGATTCTGACGCATCGAGACCCTCGCGGCGCCAGCCGCGGAGCCGACCACCGGAAGTTACAAGGTAATCCGCGGCCGGGAAGTTCCCAACCCGAGAACGCCACGGATCACCGTGGAGCCCCTCACTGGTTCATGGCTGATCCAGGCGTGTCGGAAAAGTGTATCAAAACCCGGGAAAATTGCTCGTGTGCCCCCTGGCGCGGCCTTTGCTCGTTGATCTGCGGTCGCGCTCGGTTGCACCCTGCAACCACCGTGACCACTGCCTCGTGCCCGAGCGAAGCGAGCGTTCGGAGTGAAACCTTGAACGAACTGCAGCGGAGTCGCCCCATGGAAACACTGATCGACCCCTTCGAGCTTCACGCTCCCGGCAGCGAGGCCCAACCCGCCCAACGCATGAGGCCGCGCCTGCCCAGCATCGTCATCGACATCGACTGGGAGGAGCCGCCATCGGCCCCCCAGTCGCTCCACGGCGTCCGCGTCTGGTCCAGCGAAGACTGAGATACGGCGCAGCCGCGGCACAGGTATGCAGCGGCGACCTGTGGTAATCCGAACGCATGTTTCCGGTGCAGCGCCCACGCCGGCTGCGGGCCACGGCCTCGCTCCGCCGGCTCGTTCGTGAGACCGCTCTCTCGCCGAGCGACCTCATCCTCCCTCTCTTCTTCAACGAGGCCCTCGACGCGCCTCGCCCGGTCTCGACGATGCCGGGCGTCTCGCAGCTGCCGGTGAAGGAGGCA
>DATIQP010000868.1:0-2801 GCA_035470765.1 Polyangiaceae bacterium
TAGCCGCCGCAGCCATGGCGATCCCGTGCGATGCGCGGTCGACGCGCACTTCTAGCGCCTCCGCGGGAGTCCCCTGGAGCGCTCGATCCGATCGGGAATCGCCCGGCGGTCTGCTGGCCACGCTCCCCACTCGACTTACAATGAAGTCATGAGTGGCGGGAGAGGTGTGCCGGAGGCTAAGCCGAGCGCGTCGGCGGTTCCGGTCGATCTCGGCGCGCGGGTGCTGGAAGCCGCGCCGGTCGTGATCCTGCTCCTCGACGCCTACGGCGCGATCCGCTACGCCAACCCGTACTTCGAGCAGCTGGCCGGCTATCGCCTCGACGAGCTCCGCGGCAAGGAGTGGTTCGACACGTTCTCGCCTCGGCGCGACCACGACCGGATCCGAGCGGCGTTCCGCGCGAGCATGGCTGGCGCCCGGGTGCGCGGGAACATCAACCCGCTGGTCACGCGGACCGGTGCGGAGCGCCAGATCGAGTGGACGGACGAGCTCCTGCGCGATGGAGAAGACAACGTCATCGGGCTGCTGGCGATCGGCCACGACGTCACCGATCGCCTGGCTGTCGATGACGCTCTGCGCGCGAGCGAGCAGCGGCTGGTCGAAGCGCAGCGGCTCGCGAAGCTCGGTGCATGGCGCGCCGACCTGACGACGGGTGCGATGTGGTGGTCCGAGGAGCAGTACCGCCTCCATGGCGTCGAGGTCGGGACCCCGGTCGACCAGTCGCTGTGGGTCAAGCTGATCCACGCCGACGATCGCGCGGCGTTCCAGCATGCCTATGCGACGGCACTCGAGGCTGGTGAGTGCGAGTGCGAGTATCGCGTCGTGCGGCCGGACGGCGAGGTCCGCGTGTTCTACGGTCGCACCCGGACGAGCTACGACGTGCGCGGCCAGCCGATCTCGATGGCGGGCACGAACCTGGACATCACCGAGCGCAAGCGTGCCGAGGAGGCCGCGCGCCGCGCGTCCGATCTGCTGCACACCGTCGTCGTCAGCGCACCGGTGGTGCTCTTCGCGCTCGATGTCAACGGCGTGTTCACGCTCTCCGAAGGACTCGCGCTCGAAAAGCTGGGCCTCTCGCCGGGCGAGGTCGTGGGCAGGTCGGCACTCGACATGTACGCGGAGCTCCCGGGGTTCCGCGACGCGTTCGGACGCGCGCTCGCCGGTCAGCAGACCAAGCTGCCGGTGAGCGTTGGGGCCACCGAGTTCGAGGTCAACGTCGGTCCGAGCATCGACGCGCGAGGGCGGGTCGACGGGGTGATCGGCGTCGCGTTCGATGTGACCGAGCGCAAGCGCAGCGAGACCGAGCTGCAAGCCAGCCTGGCGGCCCAGCGGCAGCTGGTCGAAGAGCTGCGCGACGCCGATCGCCGCAAGAACGACTTCATCGCGGTCCTGTCGCACGAGCTGCGCAATCCGCTCGCGGCGATCCAGAACGGGCTGTTCGTGCTCGAGCGTGTCTCCCTCAGCTCCGACCGCGCGCAGCGCGCGATCGGGATCGTGGAGCGCCAGACCGCGCAGCTCGCGCGCCTGGTCGACGATCTGCTGGACGTCAGCCGGATCACCCGGGAGAAGATCCAGCTCCAGCGCCAGGCGGTCGATCTCGACGCGCTCGTCGCGACGGTGGTCGACGATCACCGGGCGACGTTCGCCAAGCGCGGGGTCCTGCTCGCGCTCACGCGTGCCGGCGAGCCGCTCGTCGTCGACGGTGATGCGGCGCGCCTGACCCAGGTACTCGGGAACCTGCTGAGCAACGCGGTGAAGTTCACCCCCGCCGGCGGGCGCACCACCGTGGAAGTCGCTCGCGACCCCAGCGCGGATCGCGCGGTGGTGCGGGTCTCCGACACCGGCGCGGGGATCGCGCCCGAGATGATCGGCCGCCTGTTCCAGCCGTTCGCGCAGGCCGATCGAACGCTCGCTCGGAGCATGGGGGGCCTCGGGCTTGGGCTGACGCTCGTCAAGGGGCTGGTGGAGCTGCACGGTGGCGACGTCCGCGCGTGCAGCGAAGGCGTGGATCGGGGCGCGATGTTCGAGGTGCGCCTACCGCTCGCGCCTGCCGCCGAGCGCCTGCCAGGCGTGACGACCGCGGCGGCCGCGCACGCGCACCGTCGGGTGCTCGTCATCGAGGACAACGTCGACGCGGCCGAAGCGCTGCGCGCCGTGCTCGAGCTCGACGGCCACACGGTCGAGCTCGCTCACGATGGCGTGGAGGGGATCCGGGTCGCGCGCGAGCAGCGGCCGGAGATCGTGCTGTGCGACCTCGGCCTTCCCGGGCTCAGTGGCTACGAGGTCGCTCGCGAGCTCGCGAACGATGAAGGCCTTGGTGCCACCAAGCTTGTGGCGTTGTCGGGATACGCCGGCCCCGAAGACGTCGCTCGGGCGCGAGCAGCCGGGTTCGGCCAGCACCTCGCCAAGCCAGTCGATCCCGAGCGACTGCGGGCCGTGCTCGCGGCTCCGTGATCGACCCGGCTGGCGAACACCTTCTCGATGAACCGACGGATACTGGCCTGCTCGGAGACCTCGCGCGCTCCCGGCACTCGGGTGTCCTAGACGGGTGGCACGCGCGGGCGCAGCGGTCAGGGCCTCCTTGGGCGCCGTGTGGTTCGCGTCGGTATCGGGATCAGAGGTCGCGGCGGATCTCGAACGGTTGGATCAGCACGCGCGCCCCGCGGAAGATGGCGTCGCGGTCGGCGCAGGCGGACGTGGAGGCGCAGTACAGGTGCATCGACAGGTAGCCGCCGGAGAGGAAGAACTCCGACCAGTGGCGCTCGAACAAGGCGGAGGCCTCGTAGCGCAGGGCGCCGGCGTC
>DATIQP010000869.1:0-6940 GCA_035470765.1 Polyangiaceae bacterium
CTTCGTCACCCCGATGGCGATGTGGCACGCGGGCCGCGCGCTGCTGGGTGCTTGAGCTCGCCACCGCGAGGTCTTCCATACTCCCCCTCCGTGGCGGCGAGCGCTCCGCGGTTGTCGCGACGGCCGACACGGTGAGGGGGACCGATGCGCGCAGCGCACGCCCGCAAGCCGCGGCCACGCTCTCGCGGTTGATCCGGCTCCGCGGCGAGGACGTGCGCGAGCACATCGGAGGGGGAGCATCCCTCCCTCCTCCCTCTCCCTCCTTGTCTTGTAGGATGCCCCGCATGCGACTCCCGCCGTGGCTCCTGCTCCTCAGCGCGTGCGCGTCCGCGCCCGCCCACGTCCCCCCAACCCCCGAGTGCCCGCGCGGCGCCACCACCGCGACCCCAATGGCATCCGCGGCCCCAGTCGCATCCGCGAGCGCACCGACCGATCCCGGCGAGACCTACGACAAGCCCCCCAAAGACATCCTCGACGTCATGCTCGCCCCGTCTCCGCCCCAGCCTATGGTCAACCCGCCGGGCGATCGCATCCTCCTCGTCTCGTGGGTCGACTACCCCCCGATGACGCGCGTCGCCGAGCCCTTCCTCCGCCTCGCGGGCGTCCGCGTCGAGCCTCGCACGCGCGCACGGCACGACACGCCGGGCGGCTACGGCATCAGCCCGTGCGCGCGCGATCTCACCATCACCAACGTCGCGACGGGCGCGGACACGCGCGTCACGCTCCCGCGCGGGTGCGTCGATGGCCCGTCGTGGTCGGCCGACGGCACCCGTTTCCTCTTCCGCAACAACTCCGGCACGGCCGTCGAGCTTTGGGTCGGCGATGCGGCGACCGGCGCCGTCCACGCCGTCGAGGGCGTCCACCTCAACCCGATGCTCGGCAGGACCGCGCAGTGGATGCCGGATCAGAAGTCGCTCCTGGTGAAGCTCGTGCCGGCCGACGCCGGCTCGCCGCCCGCCGAGCGCTCCGCTCCCTTCGCGCCGAACGTGCAGGAGACCGGCGGCACGAAGGGCGAGAGCAGCACGTACGAGACGCGCGACACGCTCACGAGCAAGCACGACGAAGATCTCTTCGACTACTACGCGACCTCGCAGCTCGCGATCGTCGAGCTCGCGAGCGGCGCGGTGCGTCCCCTGGGCAAGCCGGGGATCGTCCGTCGAGTCGACGCGTCGCCCGACGGCGAGCACTTCCTCGTCGAGACGATCCACAAGCCGTACTCGTACGTGACGACCTACGATCGCTTCCCCTACGACGTCGCGATCTGGGATCGCAGCGGCAAGGCCACGCACACGGTCGCGTCGCTCCGTCTCGCCGACCGCGTCCCGGTGCACGGCGTACCGACCGGACCGCGCGAATTCGAGTGGCGCCCGACGGAGCCGGCGACGCTCGTCTGGGCCGAGGCGCTCGACGGCGGCGACTGGAAGGCGAAGGTCCCCGCGCGCGACAAGCTCATGATGGCGCGCGCGCCGTTCGATGCACCGCCCGCGGAGGTGATGCGCGTCGAGCAGCGGTTCGACGACATCTCGTTCGGCGCCGCGGGCGGCATGGCGCTCGTCCGCGAGAACGACGAGAACCGCCACTGGACGCGCACCTTCGTCGTCGACGTGGACCATCCGAAGACCAAGCCGAGCCTGCTCTGGGATCTCTCGACCGACGAGCACTACAAAGATCCGGGCTGGCCGGTGTATCGCCCGCTCCCCAACGGCTTCTGGGTCCTCCGCCAGAGCGGCGACTCGATCTTCACGCGCGCCGCGGGCTCGTCGCCCGACGGCGACCGGCCCTTCCTCGATCGGATCGATCTCAAGACGCGCAAATCCGAGCGCCTGTTTCGCTGCGACACGAGCTCGTACGAGTCGTTCCTCGGGTTCGTGGGCCCGGATCAGGGCACGCTGCTCACGTGGCACCAGTCGCCGGTGGATCCGCCGAACGCCTTCGCCCATACGCTGGGCGCGCCGCTCGCAAACGCGCCCGCGGGCGAGGCCACGACGAGCTCGACCTCGCGCGCGGTCACGCACCTGCCCGATCCCACGCCCGCCGTGCGCGCGATCAAGAAGCGCCTGGTCAAGTACAAGCGGGCCGACGGGATGGTCCTCTCGTTCACGCTCTACACGCCGCCCGGCTACCAGGAGGGCCAGCGCATCCCCGCCGTCCTCTACGCGTATCCGCTCGACTACGCCGATCCGTCGAAGGCTGGGCAGGTCACGGGCTCCGAGAAGACGTTCACGCGCCTTCGCCTCTACAAGTTGCTCCTCCTCGCCGGATACGCGGTCATCGACGGCGCGTCGTTCCCGATCGTGGGCGATCCCAAGCGGGCCTACGATACGTACATCGAGCAGCTCGTCGCGGACGCGAAGGCCGCGGTGAACAAGGCGGTCGAGCTCGGCGTCGTCGATCCGCAGCGGATCGGGATCACGGGCCACAGTCACGGCGCGCTGATGACCGTGAACCTCCTCGCGCACTCCGATCTGTTCCGCGCCGGCGTCGCCACGAGCGGCTCGTACAACAAGACGCTCACGCCGTTTGGCTTCCAGAACGAGCGCCGCTCGGTGTGGGACGCGCAGAACGTATACCTCAAGGCGTCGCCGTTCTTCTTCGCGAACAAGCTCACCTTGCCGCTGCTCATCATGCACGGCGAGGACGACGCGAACCCCGGCACGACGCCGCTGCAGGCGACCAAGCTCTACGAAGCCATCCGAGGCAACGGCGGCACCGCGCGGCTCGTGATGCTGCCCCACGAGCCGCACTGGTACACGGCGCTCGAGTCGAACGAGCAGTACGTGGCGGAGATGCTGCGGTGGTTCGACAAGTACGTGAAGAACGCCCCCTCGAAGAAGTAGAAGATGTGATGCTCCCCCTCCGACGTGCTCGCGCACGTGCTCGCCGCGGAGGCGGAACAACCGAGAAAGCGCGGCCGCGGCTTGCGCGCGTGCGCTGCGCGCGTCGGTCCCCCTCACCGTGTCGGCCCCGCGGCATCCGAGAAGACCTCGCCGCCACGGAGGGGGAGTAAAAAGGCCGCAAGTAAACCAGGTACTCAGCAACCGGCACTCCGCGCTCTTCATCTTCCCCCTCGGCGGCGGGGAGCGTTCCTCGGTTATCGCGAGGCCCGACGCCGTGAGGGGGAGCGTCGCGCGCAGCGCATGCCCGCAAGCCGCGGCCATGTTCTGGCGGTTACTCCCCGCCCGCGGCGAGGACGTGCGCGAGCACGACGCAGGGGGAGCCCCTTTCTCCCTCACCTCAGAGGACCGAGCAGAGTGCTATGCTCGCGCGGTCATGCGTCGGATCGCGCTCGCCGCGCTCGTCCTCCTCGTTTCGGCGTGCGCGACGGCGCGGGATTCGTTCACGGTGTCGAACGTGAACGGCTGCATCCAGAAGCAGTGCGCCGGGAGCGGCGACCCCACGGACCGCGCGTCGTGCGAGGCGTCGTGTCGGCGAACCTACGGGCGCTGAAGGGTGAGACGGCGCCGCGGAACGTCATGACGCGTGGCGCGACGCGTCGTGAGGAAACTAGGGACAGGCGTCGCGCCCATGGGTCGCTGCTCCACGGGGCTCGCTGCCTGTGGATAACTTCGCTTCGCTCGTAGCCAGCCAAAAATAGACCTCCCGAGGGTTGGCGGCGATGAGAGCGGGACGCCCGAGCCTCGGCGCGCCAGTTGCTTCTCCGCCGCTCCCCACGTTGCTGTTCCCACGGGAGGGATCGATGGCCAACCAGAGTATCTTCGGAACCGCCAAACGCCTGACGACCAACCTGCCCCTGCGCGAACGCGCGGCGTGGCTCTTTCTGAGCGCGCTGGCGGACGTGGTCGGAGCGGTGACCTATCGCAGCCAGCGCTTGCTCGGCCGGCCGGACGCGGAGTCCCGCGGCGCGTTCAAGCGCTGAGACGAAGTGCGCTAGGCTTTCGGCGGATGCGCGTGCTCCGCCCGCCCTCGATCGTCGACCACATCGAGCCCATCGCCGCGCAGTGGGTCGCCTCCGCGCGAGCCGCTCTCGAGGCCGACGACGAGCTCGCCCGCGCCGCGCTCGCGACCAACTTCGGCTGGGACCGTGCGCCCGCGAGCGACCTGCCCCGGCTGCGCTCGTTCATCGCCGAGCACTTCGCGTCGATCGAGCGCGTGCTCGACGGCAGCCACCGGCTCTTCCGCCGGCCGTGGCCCTGGGACGTGCGCCGCTTCTTCGGCGAGACCCCTCCGCCCGCATACGCACACGACGGCCACGTCTACTTCACCGACGAGTTTCGACCCTATGACGGCGCCCGCGGCTTCGGACCGAAGTGCCTCGCCGCGATGGTGATCCACGAGAGCGTGCACGTCTTCGACGCGCGCTCGGGCGAGCCCGAGATCCACATCTCGGAGTGGGACGAGCCCAAGTTCTCGGCGGTCCCTCCAGACCTTCAAATCCACAACCCGAGCGCGTACGCGAGCTTCGCCGGCCAGGTGCACCACGGCCAGCTCCAGTGGCCGCGCGAGGCCCGCTTCGGCGCCGGCCGTCGAGCGGACTGACCTAGCTAGTCGAGCCCCGCGTCTCCGCCGGCCGTCGCGCCGTCGGGAGTGCCGCCGTCGTCGCACAAGCTCCGTGGCGGCGTGGGCGTCGCGGCGACCTGGGTGGGGTTCGCCACGCGTGTCGCGTGAAACCCGATCGCGATCGAGACGCCGTCGCAGGGGATCCCGGGGGCGTTGTAACGGTCGACGAGGATGTCGGCGCTCTCCGCGAGCTGCTGCGCGATGCCGTCGAACGCCGAGCCACACAACTCACGCCCGTTGTTCACGTCGACGAAGCCGCGGATCGCGTCGATCAGCTCGTTCACGTCGAGGACCCCCGCGAGCACGCCATTTGCGGCGCTCGCGGCGTCGACATGGTCGAAGGTGAGGATCGCGCCGTGAATCGCGAGCGTGATCGGGAGCTCGTTCACGATGAAACGAAACGGCACCGTGAGCCGGGAGCTCATCCCTGCGACGAGCGTCCCGCCCGTGACGTACGCGTCCTCGAAGCGCACCACCGCGCCGCTCGCCATCGTCTTGCCGTCCTCGACCGACTGATCGAGCACGGGCCAATCAGTCGTCGAGTCGAACGCCGGAACGCTGCCGAGCGCATCGCTCGCGAAGGTGGCCACCCGCAGCCCCAGGGCAGTCTGGGCGGGATCTTGGCTCAGACCCTGGACCTGGATCTGCAGGGTGAATCGACCCTGCTGGATCGCGGCGGTCTCCACGTCGGTCACGATGACCTCGGGCCCCTGGTTCGGGCTCAGACCGCTGACGATGAGCGGCATGACGGTCGCGGCGAAGGAGTTGTCGATGCCGCCGTCTCCGTCGGCCTGAACGAGCTTGGGTGCCCCGGTCGTGAGCGTGCACACGTCGGTGGAATCCTTCGTCGTCAGCTTGCCGTCGAGGTCATAGCCGAGCGAGCGCCACGCTGCGACGATCTTGCCGTTGTCCGACTCGCCGAACCTCACGCTGTCGATCGCGAACGTCGTCATCGTTAGCGTGTCGGTGGCGCCCGCGTCCGGCTCCGCAGGCGGCTCCGCATGCGTCGAGACGACCGCCGAGTGGCATCCGATCCAGAACAGCCCTGCCGAGAGCACGAGCCCCACGCGCCGCATGATGGGAAGCTACCCGCGCCTCGCCACGGCGCCATGAGCATCGAGTCGGTCAGACACGGCGGCTGCGTAGTCAGATGGACCACCTCGTGATGGCCTCCGGCGCTCTTTCATCCTCCCCCTCGGCGCCGGCGAGCGTGACTCCGTTGTCGCGACGGCCGGCGCCCGGAGGGGGAGCGACGCGCGCAGCGCACGCCCGCAAGCCGCGGCCACGCGCTTCCGGTTGCGACGCGCCCGCGGCGAGGACGTGCGCGAGCACGTCGCAGGGGGAGCCCCCCCTCACCGACACGTCACGGTGATCACCTGAGTCCGGTTCCCATTGGACTCACACGACGGCCCACGGACGCCACCCCAATCGCCGTTGGTGCGGATGCACGGCCGGACGTCGTAGTTGCCGCCGCAGTAACAGATCGTCCCGTCCGCCGACAGCTCCCACGAGCTGTCCGAGCAGTAGTCGACGTTCCACACGAAGCCGTCGCAGAGCAGGTTCGAGACGGGCGTCCCGTCGTGCAGCGCGCGGCAGAGCGTGTTCGCGCTCGTCCCGGTGCACGTCCTGCCTGTCGGATCTTGGGAGCCGGCGAGCGTGATCGACGAGTAGGTGCCCGTCAGTCGCGCGCGGAAGGCGTTCCAGTCCATGCACTGGGTGGCGGCGATCTCGGCTCGCTCGAACGCACTGCTGAACGTGGCGGTGCTCTTCGCCTGCTGCGCGCCGGAGGGGGTCGTCGTTGCGCTCACGACCGTGACGGCGGCGAGCGCCGCGAGCACGACTTGGCTCCTCTGCATGCACGTACCCCTTGAAAAATGCGTACCACGCCGAGGTGAAGCGTCAGCGCGGAGGGACGATGCAGCTCGGGCGATACGCCAGCCACCTCGTGCTACCGACGGTCGGATCGGTGCACGTCGCCGTGAGCAGCAGGTCGAGCTCGGGTCCGAAGAAGTGCTCGGCGCGAAACGCGGCGCGCGGCCTGCTCGTATCGCACAGAAGCTCGCCCTCGAGAGCGGCTGGGGCGCTCATCGTCGCGCCGAGGACATCCGGGAGCGCGTAGGTCGACGGCCCCGTGAGCGCCGAGCCGTCGTTGAGAAAGACGAGCCAGCCAAGCGCCCCAACCTGGCGATCCAGGCAGTCCCGCGTGAGGACGAGGTCCGGCTTGAAGTCGCCGTCCACGTCGACCAGCGCGTGCGAGAGCTTTGCGCCGCTCGCGCACTCGACAGTTTGGTCGAGTCGGTCGAACGGCGCGGTGGTGGTGAGGCCGCGCAAGGGCAGAGGCACCACGCGCGGGCTCGCGACGAACGAGGTGCCGGTGTTCGTGTAGACGAGCCAGTCGTTCGTGCCGACGTTGACCACGTCG
>DATIQP010000870.1:0-2812 GCA_035470765.1 Polyangiaceae bacterium
CGCGCGACCGGCGCGCTCACGCCGCTCTGGAAGTTCTCCATCGAGGGCGAGGCGCCGCCCGACATCGATCGCCGCGGCTACGTCGTGGTCGCGAACCACGAGTCGACCGCCGATCCATTCCTGCTCTCGTGGCTGCCGTGGGACATGCGCTGGGTGGCGAAAGAGGAGCTGTTTCGCGCGCCGGTCACCGGCTGGGCGATGCGGCTGAGCGGAGACATCCCGCTGCGGCGTGGCGAGGGCGACAGCGTCCGGGCCATGGTCGCCGAGTGCGAGCGCACGCTCGCGGCGGGGATGTCCGTCATGATGTTCCCCGAAGGGACACGCTCGTCGGACGGGAGCCTCGGGCGGTTCAAGGACGGCGCCTTCGCCATCGCGCTTCGCGCGCACGCGCCGGTGCTCCCCGTCGCCATCGCCGGCACGCGCCAGATGCGCCCGAAGCACTCGAAGTGGTTCGGCAAGGCGCACGCGTGCGCCAGGATCCTCCCGCCGATCGACACGGCGGGGATGACCGAAGCCGAATTGCCCGTCCTCCGAGAGCGATGCCGGGACACGATCGGGGCTGCGCTGCCCGATCTCCGCGCTCGATACGGCTGACGACTCGCTCCGCAGACCGCTCTAGAACAGCACCGAGCCGCTGAGCCGGACCGAGATCCAGTCCTGCGACGCCAGCTCGCCGGCGAAGGGCACGAGCACGCCCGCCGTCACGCGCCAGCCCTCTTGTCCGACGCGCAGCTCGGGCTCGATCACGCCGATGTTCAGGTCGCCCTCGTGATCGGTCACCGTGAAGCTGCCCCACGCGCGCGCGCCGAGGTCGAGCCAACGCGTCACGCTCACCGCCACGCGCCCGCCCGCGTCGATCTCCACGATCGCGCGCTCCTGCGCCTCCGGCCTCACCGAGAACATCATCTCCGCCTTCGCGTAGGGCTCGATGCGCAGCCGCCCGAACCTGAGCTTCGCGCCGACCAGCGGCACGACGCCGAGGTAGCCCGCGAGCCACAGCGCGTTGTTCTCGTATCCATAGGCGGCGGCCACGGCCTTGTTCACCGAGTACTTGTCCGCGGCGACCGGATCGATGCCCTCCTGCGAGCCGGCGAGCGTCTGCTCGCTCGGCAGCTCGTCGCCGAGAGACGTCGGCAGCGCGAGGCCGAGGCCGGCGAAGAGCTCGACGCCCTTGCTCGCCTCCGTCTTGAGCTCCGCCTCGAGCTCGACGTTGCCGAGGTTGGCGGTCGAGCGCTTCGCGTCGACCTCGGGCCGGAGCTCGGCGAGGGCCAAGGGGAGACGAACGCCGACGGCGAAGTGCGGCGTGAGGTCGTAGAGGCCGGAGAGCACGATCCCGGCAGCGGTCACGTCGGTCGGCTGGCGCTCGTAGCGCAGTTGTCCGGAGAACGGCGCAGAGGCGGGGTTGAGCGCATCGACCTGGCCGGTGCCGACCACGAGCTCGAGGTTGACCTGCCCGCGCGGCTCCTCGGCTTCTTTGGCCTCCTTGGTCTCTTCCGTCGTCTTCTTCTCTTCTTCCGCACGAGCGCTCGCTGCGAAGGTCGCGAGCAGCGCGGCGGCGCAGAGCACATGAGGTCGCATGGCGGCGTTGTCGCTTGGTTCGCAGACAAAGGGAAGCCCCTGCTAGATTGACATTCATCACCATGGCGCGCGCTCACCTGCTCGTCGTCGACGACGAGCCCTCCATCCTGACCACTCTCCAGAAGGCGCTCTCGCTCGAGGGCTACGCGGTCGACGTGGCCGGCGGCGTGAAGGTCGCGGAGGACAAGCTCAAGAAGCGCGCCTACGATCTTTGCCTCTTCGACGTCGCCCTGCCCGACGGCGACGGCCTGCAGCTGCTTCGCTCGATGCGCGCGGCCAAGCTCGAGACGCCGGTGATCATGATGAGCGGGCACGCCACCATCGACGTGGCCGTCCAGGCCACGCGCCTCGGCGCGCTCAACTTCCTCGAGAAGCCGCTCAACACCGATGCGTTGCTCATCACCGTCGAGACGGCGCTGCGCCTCGAGCGCGCCGAGGCCGAAGCGAAGGAGCTGCGCGCACAGGCCGGCACGGGCGAGATCGTCGGAGAGAGCGCCGCCATCAAGAAGCTGATGGAGCAGATCGCGCGCGCCGCGAAGACGCAGGCCACGGTGCTGGTCACCGGCGAGCGCGGCACCGGCAAGGAGCTCGTCGCGCGCGCCATCCACGATCTGTCGCCGCGCGCGAAGGGGCCGCTGGAAAAGCTCAACTGCGCGGCCTTGCCGAGCGAGCTCATCGAGAGCGAGCTGTTCGGGCACGAGGCGGGCGCGTTCACCGGCGCGACCAAGCAGCGGCGCGGCAAGTTCGAGCGCGCGAGCGGCGGCACGCTCTTCCTCGACGAGGTCGGCGACATGCCGCTCGCCGCCCAGGCCAAGCTGCTGCGCGTCCTGCAGGAACGCGAAATCGAGCGCGTCGGCGGCAGCGAGACGTTCAAGGTCGACGCTCGCGTCGTCGCCGCGACGAACAAGGATCTCGTCGCGGCGAGCGACAAGGGCGAGTTCCGCCCCGATCTCTACGACCGCCTCAACGTCGTCCCGCTCGCCATCCCCCCGCTGCGAGCGCGCCGCGAGGACATCCCGCTGCTGGCTCGGCGCTTCCTGGAGCTCGCCTCCAGGGCCAACGATCGGCGCGGCATGCGCATCGGGGACGACGCCATCGCGGTGCTCTCGGCCTACAGCTTCCCGGGCAACGTGCGCGAGCTGCGCAACCTCATCGAGCGGATCGTCATCCTCACGCCCGACGAGGTCATCACCGCCGACGACGTCCGCACGTGCCTGCCCGGCGCGACGGGGCC
>DATIQP010000871.1:0-1831 GCA_035470765.1 Polyangiaceae bacterium
TCGAACAGGTGCATCTTCTTCTCGAGCAGGATCGCGTTCGTGCAGAGAAACACGATGATGCCGCGGTCCAGCAGTCGGCGAACCATCTCGTCGATCTCGGGGTGGATCAGCGGCTCGCCGCCGGCGATCGACACCATCGGCGCGCCGCTCTCCTCCATCGCGCCGAGCACCTGCTCGACCGAGAGCCGCTTCTTCAGGACCTCGGGCGGGTACTGGATCTTGCCGCAGCCCGCGCACTCGAGGTTGCACGCGAAGAGCGGCTCGATCTCGACCAGGAGCGGGAAGCGCTTCGCGCGGTTGAGCTTCTTCTTGAGGAGGTAGCTGCCGAGAACGAGCTGTTGAGTGATGGGGATGCCCACGTTCGCCTTCCTGTCAGAAACTGGCCTCGGATGCCCAACGCGCGAGCGCGCGGCCCACGCGAGAGAGCGATTGGTAGCCGCGAGTGCCCCCGCGCAGCGTGGGAAGAAATCGCGTGAGCTCGTGGCGCGGGGTGTCGACCACGGCGCGCACCACGCAGAACGGCCGGCCCGACGCCGCCCCCGCGAGCCACGCCGACTCCATGTCGACCGCGCACGCGCCCTGCTCGAACAGCGCGCGCCGCTCGTCGCCTCGGACCAGGTGATCGCGGCAGGCGATCGTCCCGACGACGACCCGCAGGCCCGCCGCGCGAAGGACGCGGGCGAGCGACGCGGAGTCGCAGCTCGAGCGACCGTCGGGGCCGCTCACCGCGTCCGCGACGACGACGTCGCCCGGCTCGAGTGCGGGATCGACCGCGCCCCCGAACCCCGCGACCACCACCGCGCGCGCGGGCTCGCGCGCGAGCGTCTTTGCGGCGCTGCGCGAGCGATCGGCGCCCATGCCGGTGCGCACCACGCGCACGTGCGCCCCCCTGCCGCCATCGAGGCCGAAGGCCCCGGACCAGGTGAGGGCCAAGGCCTCTACGGCGAGCGGCGCGCACACCAGAAGTTGGGCGGACGGTTCCATCGGCCGTCTCAGCTCACCGCGCGCGTTCGGAGCTGCACCAGCGAAGGATCGCGCAGCGGGAGGATGCCGACGGGCTTGCCGGCGATCGCCGCGGCGTACCGGCCGAGCGCCATCATCGGGAAGACCTGCCGGTACAGGTGGTAGTTGATGTAGAAGTCGCCGGGAAAGCCGGTGCCGGTGAACTGCGGCTCGTCCCAGCGCCCGTCCGCCTTCTGCGCGTCGACTAGCCAGGCGATCCCGCGCTCGACGGCGAGGCCTCGCTCGCCGGCCGCGATCAGCCCGAGGAGGGCCCACGCCGTCTGCGACGCCGTCGAGTCTCCGACGCCGGCCCACTTCGGATCGTCGTACGACCGCACGTCCTCGCCCCAGCCGCCGTCGCGGTTCTGGTGCGATTCGAGCCACGCCACCGCGCGGCGGATCGAGGGAGAACTCGGCCCGAGGCCGCATTCGACGAGCGCCATCAAGCTCGCGCCCGCGCCGTAGACGTAGTTGACACCCCAGCGTCCGAACCACGAACCGTCGGCCTCCTGGTTCTCGAGCAGCCAGTCGACCCCGCGGCGGACGACGGGGTGATCAGCGAGGCCCTCCTTCGCGAGCGCCTCGATCACGTGCGCGGTCACGTCCGCGCTCGGCTCGTCGATGACCTCGCCGAAGTCGCAGAAGGGAATGTCGCGGCAGAGCGCCTGCACGTTGTCCGCGTCGAACGCGCCCCACGCGCCGTTCTTGCTGCGCATGCCGATCATCCAGCGGACGGCGCGCGCGACGGCGGACTCCACACGCTGCGGATCCGGGTGGAGCACGCGGCGGAGCGCGAGCACGACCTCCGCGGTGTCGTCGACGTCCGGAT
>DATIQP010000872.1:0-27307 GCA_035470765.1 Polyangiaceae bacterium
CCGACGAAGATGAGCACGAGCGAGACGATGCGACCGCCGAGGGTGACGGGCGGCTCCGGCGTCGGCTGCGTGGCGAAGATGGAGTAGAGGCTGAACCAGAACGCCTGGCCGAACGAGGCGATCTGCGGGTTGTCCCCACCCTCGAAGGCCAGGAGCGCGGCCGATGCCGTGATCGCCGCGAGCGCGACGAAGCCGGCGAGGCCGAGCGCGCGGCGCGCCGTCTTGCGCCGCGCGAAGCCGGGCAGGCTCGGCAGCCTCCGGACGATGCGCCCCAGCGTCAGGACGCGAAGCAGCCGCAGCAGGCGCGTCGCGGGGTACGCGGCGGCGAGCGGCGGCACGATCGAGGCGACGGCGAGCAGATCCGCCCAGTGCTCGCGAAGGAACCGCGCGCGGCTCGTCGCCGCGACGTACCGCACGAGGAGCTCGATCGCGAAGACCACGCCGATCGCGAGCGAGAGCCATCCGAGCCACGTCCGCGCCGAGAGCGGGCCGACCGCGATCTCCGTGACGGTCAGCCCCGTCCAGGCGAGGATGAGGAGCGCCGTCGCGAGCTGCGAACCGGGGCGCGCAAGCCAGTTGCGCAACCGGCGCTTGGCCGCGTCGTCGTGCGTCGCGCCATTGTCGAGGCGAAGGGCCACGCCGACTTTCTCGCACGAAACGGCGGCGAGGTGACGCTGCCGAGCAGGTACTTTGAACGAATCGACGCCTTGCGACGTCCATCTGCTACCGGCTTGTTGCTGGCGCCCGGGTTGCATGGAAGAGTCGACGTTCCGGGCTGGTGATTTTCGTCTTGCCGTGCAAAAAAAGCCCCCCCATGTCGTTCCCTTCCCTACCTCGTAGCTTGCAGGTAGCTGCCGTCGCGTGCGGGCTCTCCGTCGCCGCCGTGACCGACACGGCGCGGGCGGACGAGCCGCAGTTCGGGGCCAACGACGTGCAGACGGTGTTCTTCATCAACAAGAGCGACGATCACAACCGCGTCGACTACGGCATGCGCCTCACCGCGCAGTGCGCGCCGGTGAACGACAACGCCGTCTTCCCCTACTGGCGCGAGTTCGAGCACGCGCCCCCCGTGCGCACGCACCCGCTCGGGTTCTTCGAGTACGTGCCGTACGGCTTCTCCGAGCAGCGGATGATCCGGCGCACGCAGACGAGCGGCGAGCACCTGATCCGCCTCAAGCAGCTCGATCGTCCCATCCTGATCATGTCGAAGAAGGGCGCCGACGGCCACTGCTCGGCGACCGCGTTCGCGCGCATCGGCGGCGTGGACGGCGCGGAGCTGGTGAGCGTCTACGTGAAGCTCAAGGGGCCGATGTCCGTCGAGTACATCGAAATCCACGGCAAGAACCTCACGACCGGCGCGGACATCCTCGAGCGGATCCGCGCCTGAGCGGCGGCGCTCACCCCGTCGCGGCGACGTCGGCCTGCGCGGGATCGATCTTCATCCACATCGCGCTCTGCTCGCCGGTGTAGACGAGCGTCTTACCCTGGAAGAACTGGAACTCGTAGCGCGCGAAGACGCTCGACTCGCTGCGGCGCACCTGCGTGACCTTGCCCTCGAGAATGAGCGGCTCGCCCGGCCTGGCGAGGGCGCGGAACTTGGCGTCGTAGATGCGGCCGCCGTAGCCGATCCATCCCTCGGAGTGCTTGAGGCCGAGGACGTAGTAGGCGTGCACGAAGCCGACCATGCCGGTCATGTGCACCATCAGGCCGCCCGAGACGTGGCGCGGGTGCCGGACGGGGTGCGCGCGCTGCTCGCGCGTGAGCGGCAGCTCCTCGTAGGTCGGCATGCGGACGCGCACGAAGTGGTTCTCGCGATCGATGTCGAGGATCTCGTCGATGAGCAGGCCGCCGGGACCGTAGGGGCAGTCGGCGACGAATTCGGGATCGAGCGGCATGGCGGCGCTCTTCTATCACATCGACGTCGGGTGCGTCCCAGACGGCGTTCGCTGGTGAACGAGGGGCGTTCATCGATGAGCGCGCCGCCGATTCAACGCTGCGTGCGGCCTGTCGGAGCGCCGAGGCGAGCTTGGGCGTCATGCACGCTCGCGGGAGGCGCATCCTGCCGCCCTCGATCCTGCTCGCGGCGATCTCGTCCACGCGCACGTCGAGCTTCGCGGCGCGTAGCGCGTGGTCGAGGCGCACGAAGAACCGTCGGGCATCGGGTAGCTGTGCGGCCGGACACGAGGTCCCCTTGGCCTGCTCCTTGCGGGCTTCGTAGGCATCAACCGTCGCGCGTCGCAAGGCGGCTCATGCAAATGAAACGTCTGCTGCTCTCGTTGTCGCTCGTTCTGTCGCTCGCCGCGTGCGAGCGAGCCGAGGTGGAGCCGATCGCTTCGCCCCCGCCCGTCACGGTCCAGGTCGATCGCGCGCGGCTCGTCGGAAGCTCGTCGGCCGAACAAGCCGTGGGCACGGTCCGCGCGCGCAACTCGGCGTCGATCTCGCCGACCGTGATGGGCCGTGTCGTCGAGATACCCGTGAAGCTCGGCCAGCAGGTCCGCGCCGGCGACATGCTCGCGCGCATCTCGGCCGACGAGATCAGCGCGAAGGCGGCGCAGGCGCGCGCCTTGCAGGCGAACGCACAGTTGGAGCTCGAGCGCGCGAAGACGCTGCTCGCCGACGACGCGATTCCGCGCGCGCAATACGACACGGTAAAGAGCCAGTTCGACGTGGCCAGCGCCGCGGTCGCCGAGGCGAACGCGATGGTCGCTCACACCGTCGTGCGAGCGCCTTTCGCCGGGGTGGTCACGTCGAAGAGCGCGAACGCCGGCGACACGGTCGTTCCAGGACAACCGCTTTTGGTCCTCGACGATCCGACGGCGCTCCGCTTCGAAGCGCCGTTGGCCGAAGCCTCCGCCCGCGCGGTGTCGATCGGTCAGAAGGTGACCGTACGCGTCGACGGGCTCGAAGGCGACCTCACGGGGACCGTCGCCGAGATAAGCCCCGCGGCGGAGCCGACGAGCCGCACCGTGCTCGTGAAGGTCGATCTGCCGAACGATTCGCGCCTCCATCCCGGCCTGTTCGGTCGCCTTTCGATCGTTTCGTACGCATCGAAGTCGCTCGCCGTGCCGTCGAGCGCCGTGCTCCGCCGCGGCCAGCTCGAGGAGGTCTTCGTGATCGACGGCAACGTCGCGCGCCTGCGGCTGATCAAGACGGGCCACGAGCTCGGCGGCTCGACGGAGATCCTCTCCGGCCTCGCGGATGGCGAAATGGTAGCGATCTCCGACGTCGGCCAGCTCACCGACGGCGCTCCCGTGAAGGTGTCGCCTTGAACGCCCGATCCGCCGAACGCAAGGGGATCGCCGGCGCCCTCGCGAAAGCGTTCGTCGACTCGAAGCTGACGCCGCTCATCATCGTCATCTCCGTGCTGCTGGGGCTCGCGGCAGTCCTCGTGCTGCCCCGCGAGGAGGAGCCGCAGATCAAGGTCCCGATGGTCGACGTGATGGCGACCATGCCGGGCGCGAGCGCCGAGGAGGTCGAGAGCCGCGTGTCGGCGCCGATCGAGCGGCTCCTGTGGGAAATTCCGGGCGTCGAGCACGTCTACTCGACGAGCCAGCCGGGACGCTCGCTCGAGATCGTCCGCTTCAAGGTGGGCGAAGATCCGGAGCGGTCGCTCGTGAAGCTGCGCCAGAAGCTGGACGCGAACGCCGACCGCATTCCGCCCGGCGTCTCGCCGCCGCTCGTGAAGTCTCGCTCGATCGACGACGTACCGATTCTCGCGCTCACGTTCCACTCCGCTCGCTACGACCACCTCATGCTCAGGCGCGTCGCGGCCCAGGTCGACGCCGAGATCAAGCGCGTGCCCGAGGTGTCCGAGACGACGCTCATCGGCGGCGTACGCCGCGAGGTGCGCGTGCACCTCGACCCGACGTCGCTCGCCGCGCGCTCGCTCGGGCCGACCGAGGTCGCGCAGGCGCTTCGCCAGTCGAACCAGCAATCCGCGGCCGGAGCCCTGACGACGAACGACCAGGACGTCATCGTGCAGACCGGCTCGTTCTTCACGAGCGCCGACGACGTGGGCGCCGCCGTGGTGGGCATCTACGAGGGCGCGCCCGTTCACGTGCGCGACTTCGCGCAGGTGACCGACGCTTCGGAGGAGCCGAACCAATACGTCTTCTACGGAAGCGGCGCGGCGAGCTCGCCGACGGCACGAGACGAGCCGGCGGTGACGCTCTCCATCGCCAAGCGGCCGGGCACCAACGCCATCGCCGTCGCGGACGCCGTGCTCGCGCAGGTCGATCGCATGCAGCGCACGGTCATCCCTCGCGACGTCTCGGTGTCGATTACTCGTCACTACGGCGCCACCGCGGCCGAGAAGTCGAACGAGCTGCTCATGCACATGGGCATCGCGGTCGTGAGCGTCTCGCTGCTCATCCTCTTCATGCTCGGCTGGCGAGAATCGCTCGTCGTCGCCGTCGCCATCCCGGCGACGCTCGCGCTGACGCTGCTCGTCTTCCACCTCGTCGGCTACACGCTCAATCGGATCACGCTCTTCGCGCTGATCTTCTCGATCGGCATCCTCGTCGACGACGCAATCGTGGTGGTCGAGAACGTGGTGCGCCACCGCGATCTGCCCGAAAATCGCGGGCGCCCGCTGAAGGAAATCACCGTGCGCGCCGTGGCCGAGGTCGGCGATCCGACCGTACTCGCCACGCTCGCGGTGATCGCGGCCGTGCTGCCGATGGCGTTCGTGGGCGGGCTCATGGGGCCGTACATGCGTCCGATCCCCGTCGGGTCGTCGGCTGCGATGGTCTTCTCGCTGCTCGTGGCGTTCGTCGTCACGCCGTGGGCGGCCGCGCGCCTTCTCCGTCGCAAGGACGGCAAGCGCGCGCACCACGCTCACGGCAGCAAGCGCGAGGACGCTCCGACGCGCGCCTATCGCTGGGTGATGGGTCGCCTCATCCGGCGCACCCCGTGGCGGTGGTCGTTTCTCACGGTCATCGCGGCGCTGCTCGCGGGCGCCATCTCCCTCGTGCCGCTCGGCGCGGTTCGCGTGAAGATGCTCCCCTTCGACAACAAGAGCGAGCTCCAGGTCGTGCTGAACATGCCCGAAGACAGCTCGCTCGAGCGCACCGCCCAGGCTGCCCGCGAAATCGCGGACGCCGTGCGCCGCGAGCCGGAGGTGACCGACTTTCAGACGTACGTGGGCACGGCGTCGCCGTACAACTTCAACGGCCTCGTGCGCCATTACTACATGCGTCAAGGCCCCAACGTCGCCGACGTTCAGGTGAACCTCCTGCCGAAGCACGATCGGCACGCGCAGAGTCACGACGTCGCCAAGCGCATTCGTCCCAAGGTCGCCGCGATCGCCGCGCGCTACGGAGCTCGCATCGCCGTCGCCGAAGTGCCGCCGGGGCCGCCCGTGCTCCAGACGCTGGTGGCCGAGGTGTACGGCCCCGATACGGCTTCGCGACAGAAGCTCGCCGAATCGATGCGTGACCTGTTCCGCAAGACTCCGGGCGTCGTCGACGTGGATTGGTACGTCGAGGACGTGCACCCCAAAGAGCGGCTCGTCGTCGACAAGGAGAAGGCCGCGTTTCACGGCATCGCAGTCGACACGATCGCCCAGGCGCTGCGCGTGGCGGTGGGCGGGCAGGTGGTCGGTCTCTTGCACGTTCCGCGCGAGCAGGAGGACGTCGACGTCGTGCTCGACGTGCCACGCGCGGACCGCTCGTCGATCGAGGAGCTTCTCGCGCTTCACATCCCCGATCGCGGCGGGCACGGGACCGTGCCGCTGGGCGAGCTCGTTCACGTGGAGCACACCGCCGAGGACCGAACCATCTACCACAAGAACCTTTTGCCGGTTATCTACGTCACCGGCGACGTCGCCGGCGGCGCGGAGAGCTCCGCGTACGCCGTCCTCGCGATGAACCGCTCGCTCGCCAACCTCGACGCACACGACTTCGGCGGTGCGCCCGGGAAGGTCGGCATCTACAACTTGGTCCAGCCGGCGAGCGACGCGTCTCCCGCCGTCAAGTGGGACGGCGAATGGCACATCACGCTCGAAGTCTTTCGCGACCTCGGCGTCGCGTTCGCCATCGTGCTCGTCCTCATCTACGTGCTGCTTGTCGGCTGGTTCCGTTCGTTCTCGACTCCGCTCGTCGTCATGGCAGCGATTCCGTTCTCTCTCGTCGGGATCTTGCCCGCGCACGCGGCGCTGGGGGCGTTCTTCACGGCGACGTCGATGATCGGATTCATGGCCGGCGCGGGCATCGTCGTACGAAACTCGATCATCCTCGTCGACTTCATCGAGGCTCGCTTGCGCGAGGGCATGTCGCTCCACGAGGCCGTGGTCGACGCGGGTGCGGTCCGCTTCCGCCCGATGCTCCTCACGGCGTTGGCCGTCGTCGCGGGCGGGTCCGTCATCTTGTTCGATCCGATCTTCCAGGGCCTCGCCATTTCGCTCGTCGCGGGCGAGCTCGCGTCGCTGGTGGTCAGTCGCATGGCGGTGCCGGTGCTCTACTCGATGCTCAAGCGACGGGCGAAGCGGCGGGCCCCCGAGCACGCGGCGGAAGAGCCAACGCCCACGGCCCCCGCGCTCCTGCATCCCGCGCACGCGTGACATCGTCTCCCCGGGCACGGGTGCAGGGCGCCGGAGGCTCATGCGCGCTTCGCTGGTGCTGTCTTCGACCGCTCGCGGACGCTTCGGGACCGCTCGCGCGGACCGCTCGCCCACGGAAGCGCGAGCATGCGTATCCAAGAGGCATGAGAGCACTCCTGCGATTGTCTGCGCTCGTCGCCGTGGCAGCGGCGGCGTGGCTGCCCAACGTTCACCGCCTCTATGACGTCGACGCCACCACGCGCGCTCACATCGCGAGCTCGCTCGCGGCGCACGCGGTCAGCGACACTACCGCATCAGCCCACGGCGACGTCGAGCCGCTGCGCGACGTGAACCCCGAGTGGGATTTCATGAGCCGCACGTTCACGGTCTTGGGCCTCGCCAATCGAGCCCTCGCCACACCGCAGCACGATCGAGCGCCCCTCCTCGCGTCGATCGACCACGTCATCGACGAGACGATCGCCACCGACGCGAGAGCGGGCCAGCTCCACTTCCTGCTCGAGTACGCCAAAGCCGGCTCGTTCATCGATCCGTCCGCGCGAAGCATCTTCGTCGACGGCGAGCTCTTGATGATGATCGCGGCGCGCGAGCTCGTCGAGCCGCGGGCCCAGCGGCCTGAGCAGCGGGATTGGCACGCCGAGGCGCAAGAGCGTGCGCGCCGCGTCGAGCGGTCGATGAGACGAAGCCCCAGCCTCTCGGGCGAGAGCTACCCCAACGAGTGCTGGACGTTCTGCAACACCACCGCGCTCGCGGCCCTCGCGATGAGCGATCGCGCGTTCGGCGGGGACCATCGCGAGCTGTCGCGCGCCTGGCTCGCCCACGCCAGGCAACACTTGCTGGATCCGAAGACCGGCCTGCTCGTGTCGAGCTACACGTACGACGGCCACGTCAAAGACGGGGCCGAGGGCTCGTCGATCTTCATGAGCGCGCAGAACCTGCTCCTGGTCGACGAGGCGTTCGCCAAGGATCAGTACGCGCGGGCACGTCACGAGCTCGGCGCGAGCGTGCTCGGCTTCGGCTACGCGCGCGAATGGCCGCGCGGCGAACCGGAGCGACCCGACATCGACTCCGGCCCGACGGTGCCGCTGCTCGAGGCGAGCGCGGGGTCGAGCGGCTTCGCGCTCTTGGGGGCGTCGGCCTTCGGCGACGCGACGTTTCGCGACGAGCTGATGCGGTCGCTCGAGCTCGCCGCTTTTCCGCGCGAGGACGAATCGGGCCGCCGCTACCTCGCGAGCAATCGCGTCGGCGACGCCGTGTTGTTCTACGCGCTGGAGTTCGGCCCGCTGTGGAGCCGCGCGCGCGAACCAGGTCCGCACGCTCGAGCGCAGCGAGAGCTCGGACCGAAGCGACAGCGAGGTGCGTCATGAAGAAGCTATTCGTCATGGCGGGTGCGATCGTGCTGCTGGACCTCGTGCTCCGGTGGATCGGCGCGGACGCCGACACGAGCGTGATCGCCGGAATGCCTCGCAGCGCTGCGTCGTATGTCCTCGGCCCGCTCTTCGTCCTCGTCTCGCTCGCGAGCGTCACCGTCGCCCCCATCCTCGCCATCGCCGCAGCGAGCGGCCTCGTGTTCCACTACCTGAGCGCAGCTTGGCGAGCGCGGGTGCTCGTCCCACTCTCTCGGCCGCAACGGCGATAGAGTTGCCCGCCGATGAGAACCTTCATCCTCGACAGCGCGTTGCGTCCGTAGCTTGACCGCGGGCAACTGCACCCTGTGTTACAAGGACGAAGATGCCCGAGCTCAGCGCGCTGCACGTCACGAGAGAAGCCGTCTTTGCGTCCTTTCGGGACCTCTTCATCGTGGTGTGGCGCACGCAGACGACGGTTCCGCTCGTCCGTACGATGGGTGGGGACGTCGAGCGATTCGCCGCGACCCAGCCGAACGGCATCTCGATGGTGGTCATCGTCGAGGAGCACTGCGCGATGCCCGACGGTCCCACGAGAGCGTTGATGGCGAAGGACATGAAGCGGCACGAGTCGTTCACCCGCCAAATGGCGCTCGTGTACGAGGGCAGCGGCTTCCGCGCGGCGGCGCTTCGAAGCATCGTGGCCGGCCTGCACGTCATCTCCACCCAGCGCGTGAAGACGACGGTGTTGTCCACCGCCGCCGACGCGGTGGACTGGCTCGCATGGCAGCGGGGCTCGTCCGCGTCCGCGTCGGAAATGCTCGAAGCGATCGTGCAGGCGCGCGCCACCTCTTCGTCGCCATGAAGCCGTTCGACGAACGGGCCCACTCCGATGGCGGTCGGTACGCTGGAACATCTAGCGTAATCGGGGGCGCAAGGCGGCGGGGAGACCAAGGGCGGGGAGGATGCGCGCGACCACGGGCTCGTCGGTGATGACGGCGAGAATGCGCAGGCGGCCAGTCGACGCGTGGGGTCCGCGCGCTCCGACGCGTGTCGACTTCGATCACGTCGCGATCGGCCCGCCCTCCGCCGGACGGCGCTTCAGTGGTCAGGAGGCTCGCCGACCGGAGCCTCGTCGTCGGCGCGGTCGATCACCGCCGCCAGGAAGTCGACGATGTCGAGCTCTTCGCGCGTGCTCGGCTCCTTCTCGAGGTCGACGTGGACGAGCGCCGGGCTGACGAGCTCTTGCTCGACGCTGCCGGGCGGTGCGTCGTGGGCGAGCCAGCGCGTCTCCGAGGCGGGGATGACCGAGTCGCCCGCGCCGTGGAGCAGGAACGCCCGCGCGCGCAGGCCCGCGAGGTTGCCGTGGGGCGAGACCTTCGCCATCTCCGCGCGGTGGGCGTCGATGAGGCGCAGGATCTCCGGCCGCAGGAGGTCCTCGCGGTGGTCGAAGACGAGCTTGATCTTGTCCTGCCCCGCCGGCGACAGCTTCTCGGCGGCCTTGCGCGCGTCGTCGAACTTCTCCCACAGCCAGAGCCGGAGCGCCTCGCGCGCGAACGGCACGTCGCGGTTCGCGAAGAACGTGTCGACGAACATGTAGACGAGGACGACGGCGCCGTAGTCGTGGGCCTTGAGCTTCTCCGTCGTGCCGTCCGGCTCGGGGATGGCGTCGTCCACGAAGAAGCGGGCGACGCGCTCGAGATCGTCGTGCCCGCCGACCGAGACGACGAAGTCGATGTCGGGGGCGAACTGCGCGTCGGCGGCGGCGAGCAGCGAGAGGCCGCCCGCGAACGAGAGGCCGAGGACGCCGACGCCGGTCCTGTGGACGCGCGTTCGGAGGTCGCGCGCCGCGTCGCCGATGGTGACGATGCTGCGCGGGTCGACGTGGTAATCGGCCAGCTCGCGAAGCTCCGGCGTGAGCACCAACACGCCGCTCGACGCGATGGCGCGCGCGAAGCGCCGCATCCGCGGCTCCTCGATGCCGAGGTGGTGCACGCCGTGGCAGACGACCATGCCCGGCGGATCGACCACGCCCGAGGGGACGTAGTAGCGCGCGGGCATCGGCCCTTGCGGCGTCTGGACGACGGCCTTCTCCTCGGTGACCGCGTGCATGCCGAAGCGCGCGAGCCCTTCGGCCGGCGCCCCGTCCTTCGCCGTGAAGCGGAGCAAGAGGGCCGCCGCCCTCGCGTGAACGTACGCGGGGCGCGCGAGAAACAGCGCGAGCAGGAGAGCTCCGAACGCGCTCCGTCCGAGAAGAAGAGAAGGGCGTCTGGGCACGACGGATTGCATCCTAGCGTCTAAATGAACGCTCTACGGCTCGGATCGCGTCCCGGTCGAGCTCGGGCTCGGCCGCGGCCCTGTCACAGACCGAACGGGACCTCGAGCGTGCGGTGCTTGCGCCACTCGCGGTCGCCGCCGGCGATCTTCCGCTCGGCGAGCTCGTGCATCATCAGGTTGATCGGCCAGAACGCGACGTTCTGGATCCAGGAGTGTCTCATGCCGAAGTCGTAGCGGCGCCGGATGGAGCGCATGGAATACATCTCGCGCCAGGCGCGGATCCAGCCGTCGCGCAGCTCCTCGCGCGTCATCTTCTTCGGGACGTAGAACGGCGCGCCGGTGTCGTGGTCCTGCGACAGCCACCAGCGGTCCTTCGTCAGCCGCTCCTCGGCCTTCAGCCTCTTGTACAGCCGCGTGCCCGGGTAGGGCGTGAGCAGCGCGAAGAGCGCCATCGTCATCTTCGACTCGACGCAGAAGTCGACCGTGCGCATGAACGAGTCGCCGCCGTCGTCGTCGAGGCCGAAGACGAAGCTGCCCCACACGGCGATGCCGTGGTCGGCGAGCATGCGCACGACGTCGTCGTACTTCTGCGGCTTGTTCTGCTTCTTGCCGGCGCCGCGCACCGCGCCGTCGTCGACCGACTCGAAGCCGATGAAGAGAGCCTTGCAGCCGGCTCGCGCCATCACCTCGACGTGCTCGACCCGATGCAGCGCGGCGAGCGACGCCTGCGCCACCCAGTGCTTCTTGAGCGGCACCATGGCCTCGAACAGCTCGTGGCTGTACTTCACGTGGATCATCACGTTGTCGTCGCCGAAGAGCACGCGCGGCCCCACGGTCTCGAGCTCGGCGATCACCTCCTGGACGGGGCGGAAGCGGAAGGTCGTGCCGTTGTACGTCGAGACGCTGCAGAACTCGCACGGGAACGGGCAGCCGCGCGTCGTCTGGACGACGTCGAACGGGACGTACCGCATCGACTTGACCAGATCGCGACGCGGACGCGGCAGGCCCACCAGCTCCGGCCACTGGGCGTGCTTGTAGACGTTGCGGTGCATCAGCGACGTGGAGGCGCCGAGCTTGCCCTTCTTGGCGTCCTCGATCACCTTCTGCCAGAGGAACTCCGCCTCGCCCGCGAGCACGGCGTCGGCGTGCTCGAGGCCCTCGTCGGGGAGCGCGGTCACGTGGATGCCGCCGAGGATGACCTTGCTGCCGCGCTTGCGGTACGCGTCCGCGATGGCGTAGCCGCGGCACGCCGTCTTCGAGTTGACGCTGATGCCGACGAGGTCCGGCGCGTCGCCCTCGCGCTCGAGGTCGATGGGATCGAGGCCGTCGTCGCGGAACGTGACCTCGACGTCCTCGGGCGTGTGGGCCGCGAGCGTCGAGGCCCAGAGCGGCTTGATGTACGTCGAGTCCTCGTTCGAAGGGGCGATGAGGTGAACGCGCATGCGGCGATCATGATAGCGCGGCTCAGCCGTGCTAGCCTCGCGCTCAGAGGGGATGCAGCCACCGACCTTCAACTTCCCGCTGGCGCCCAAGCCGAAGAAGATCCGGCCGGGGCTGCTCACCGCGATGCTGGCCGTGAAGGGCGTGCTCGATCTCCTCGGCCTGAGCCTGGGCGTCCTCACGTACGTCTCGCTCGGGAGCCAGGCCGACGTGACGATTCCGCGCGAGCACGCGCAGCACATGGCCAACGTGCTGCTCGTGGGGATCGTCCTCTCGTTCTTCGGTCTCTTCGGCGTGCTCGGCACCTTCTCGTTCAAGCGCTGGGGCGTCTACGTCGTCGTCGGCTTCTCGGCGCTCAACGTCATGGCGCAGCTCAGCGCGGGCAACCGCTGGACGGGGCTCATCGCGCTCGCCGCCACGGCCGTCATCGCCGCGATGGTGTACCCGCGCTGGAGCGACTACGAATAGCCTCGATCAGCCCGCGTAGCCCTCTTCGCCGTGCTGCGTCGTGTCCAGACCTTCGCGCTCGTCCTGCTCCGTCACGCGCAGGCCGATGGTCTTGTCGATCGCTTTGAGCAACACGAACGTGACCACGAGCGCGTAGCCGCCGGACGCGCCGCACGCGATCAGCTGCACGAGCAGCTGGTGCGGATCGCCGAAGAGGGCGCCATTTCCGCCCGCGTCGTTGAGCGCCTTCTGCGCGAAGACGCCGGTGAGCAGCGCGCCCGTGAGGCCGCCCACGCCGTGGACGCCGAAAGCGTCGAGCGTGTCGTCGTAGCCAAACTTGTATTTTGCGAGGACCGCCAGGTAGCACACGCCGCTCGCGGCGGCGCCGATCACGATGGCTGCCCACGGCGCCACGTAGCCCGCCGCCGGGGTGATCGCGACGAGCCCCGCGACGAGCCCCGAGGCGACGCCGAGCGCGGTCGGCTTCTGGCGGTGCACCCACTCGATCGCGAGCCAGCCGAGCGCACCGCCCGCGGCGCCGAGGTGCGTCGTCATGAACGCCAGCGCGGCAAGCTTGCCCGAGCTCAGCGCGCTGCCGGCGTTGAACCCGAACCATCCGAACCAGAGCACGCCCGCGCCCGTCAGCGTCATCGTGAGGTTGTGCGGCAGCGGCCTCTCCTGCGGGTACTTGAGCCGCTTGCCGATGACCGTGGCGCACACGAGCGCGGAGACGCCCGCCGTCAGGTGCACCACCGTGCCGCCGGCGAAGTCGAGCGCGTGCATCTTCGCGAGCCAGCCGCCGTCGGCCCAGACCCAGTGCGCGACCGGGTCGTAGACCAGCGTCGACCAGAGCAGGACGAACACCACGTACGCCGAGAACTTCATGCGCTCGGCGAAGGCCCCCGAGATCAGGGCCGGCGTGATGACGGCGAACATCATCTGGAACGCCACGAAGGCGAGCGCCGGCACCGTGTCGTGGCGCTGCATTGCGAGGCCGCGCAGGCCCACGTAGTCGAGGCCGCCGATGAAACCGCCGTGCGTCGGGCCGAAGGCGAGCGAGTAGCCGAACAGCGCCCACTTCACGCTCAGGATGGGGATCGCCGCCATCGAGTGCATGATCGTGCTGAGCACGTTCTTGCGCCGCACCATGCCGCCGTAGAACAGGGCGAGCGCTGGCGTCATCAGCAGCACGAGCGCCGTCGCCACGAGGAGCCACGCCGTATCCCCCGCGTCAATCACAGCCGCACGCTCGACTTTCGCCGTTCATGGGAATCGAGGACTAACACCCGCCGTGTTTCGACTTCGTTTCGGCGTATGCTTGGGCCGTTCATGGCGCCGCGCACCCTCATCGTGCAGGCTTTTTCCTTCGCGTCCACGCTTGCGCCCAAGCGCATCCTGCCGTGTCTGCCCGAGGGCGGTACCGTCCGGATGGCCAAGACGCAGGCCGTCGCGCAGTACGGGGACGAGCGCCTCATCCTGCTCTACGACTTCGGCGCGATCGCGTTCATCGGCGTGGACGACGAGACGCGCCATCGCGTGATGGGCGACCTCCTGAAGATCGTGGGCCCGGAGCCCCACCCGCCGCTGCAGGAGACCCTCACCATCGAAATCGGCGGGGCGGACAAGCCCGGCATGAAGGACGACCACATCGTCGCGCCGACGCTCACCCGCGGCCTCGCGGAGCTCGCGGCGTTCGTCGTCGCCCAGTCCGCGGCGATGGAATACTACGAGGAGGACGTCGACGAGATCCTCTCCAAGCTGAACGCGCAGTCCGAGCAGCTCGCGAAGACGGGACGGCTTCGCCCCAACATCCGTGAGCTCATGCAGCTCATCGGCAGCGGCATGTCGACGCACAACCAGGTCGTCTTCACCCTCTCTCTGTTGGACACGCCGCAGCTCGCCTGGGAGGACGAAGCGCTCGACCGCGTCTACCGCGCGCTCCGCGGCTTCTTCGAGGTCGAGGATCGCTTCCGCGCGCTCGATCACAAGCTGAAGATGATCCAGGACAACTTCGAGGTGTTGGCCGAGCTCACGCAGGAGCGCCGGAGCTTTTCGCTCGAGGTCGTCGTCGCGGTGCTCGTGGGCCTCGAGGTGCTGCTCTTCGTGTACGAGATCTTCTGGCGCGGCAAGTAGGGCCGTTCAGAAAGCCCCCGCGACCATCTCGAGCACCGCCATACGCACGCTGACGCCGTAGGCGACCTGATCGAGGATCACCGAGCGCGCCCCGTCGGCGACGTCGCTCGAGAGCTCGACGCCGCGGTTGATCGGCCCGGGGTGCATCACGATGGCGTCGTGCTTCGCCGCGCGGATGTTTCGCGCGTTCACGCCGAAGAAGCGGCTGTAGTCGCGCAGGCTCGGCACGTAGCCGCCAGCCATGCGCTCGTGCTGCAGGCGCAGCACCATCACCACGTCGGCGCCCTCGAGCGCGGGCTCGATGCGGTCGTAGACGAGCGCGCCCAGGCCCTCGACCCCGCGCGGCAGGAGGCTGCGCGGACCGGCCACGCGCACGACCGCGCCGAGCTTGCCGAGCGCGTGCAGGTTCGAGCGGGCCACGCGGCTGTGCAGGATGTCGCCCACGATCGTGACGGTGAGGCCCTCGACGCGGCCCTTGTGGCGGCGGATGGTGCCGCAGTCGAGCAAGGCCTGGGTCGGGTGCTCGTGCGTGCCGTCGCCCGCGTTGACGATGCGCGCCCGCACGTGACGGGCGACCATCGCCGGGGAGCCGCTCGACGCGTGGCGGAGGACGATCGCGGCGGGGCCCATCGCGTCGAGGTTGCGCGCGGTGTCGAGCAGCGTCTCGCCCTTCTTCGACGACGAGAACGACTCGGAGACGTTGACCGCGTGGGCGCCGAGGCGCTTGGCCGCGATCTCGAACGAGGTGCGCGTGCGCGTCGAGGCCTCCATGAAGAGGTTGACCACCGTCTTGCCGGCGAGCGTGTCGCGCTGGCGCGGGTCCTCGTGGATGACGTCGGCGCGATCGAGGATCGCGAGGATCGCCGACTTGTCGAGCGGCTCGATGCCGAGGAGGCCTTCCAGCTTGGTCACGGGACCACCCGCATGCGGTCACAGAGCACGTTGCCGGCGACCATCGTCAGCACGGCGCGCCCCTTCATCGTCTTGCCTAGAAACGGGCTGTTTTTGCTCTTGGACGAGGTGTCCTCGGCCGACACGACCCAGTCGAGGTCCGGATCGAACACGACCAGATCCGCCGGGGAGCCCTCCGGCATCGTCCCCCCGGGGAGGCGCAGCGTGCGCGCCGGGCCCCACGTGAGCCGTTCGATCGCGTCGCGCAGCTCGATCGCCCCGTCGGACACGAGCGAGAGCGCCACCGGCAGCGCGGTCTCGAGGCCGATGACCCCGAAGGCCGCGCAGTCGAACTCGACCTGCTTGTGGGTCGGCGAGTGCGGCGCGTGATCGGTGGCGATGGCGTCGATGGTGCCGTCGGCCAGCCCCTGCTCGAGGGCGTCCACGTCGCGCGCGGTGCGCAGCGGCGGGTACATCTTCGTCGACGTGTCGTAGCCCGTGCAGGCCTCGTCGGTGAGGACGAGGTGGTGGGGCGTCACCTCGCACGTGACGGGCAGGCCGCGCTTCTTCGCCGCGCGAACGAGCTCGATCGTGCGCGCCGTCGAGGCGTGCGCGACGTGGTAGCGCGCGCCGGTCATCTCCACGAGGATGAGATCGCGCGCGACGATGATCTCCTCGGCCTCGGCGGGCTGGCCAGGGATGCCGGCGCGGGTCGACGCCTCGCCCTCGTTCATCGAGCCGCCCTGAGAGAGCTGGTGATCCTCGGCGTGCTGGATGATCGGCAAATCGAACGTCCGGCCGTACTCGAGGGCGCGGCGCATCAGCCGCGCGTTCATCACGCACTTGCCGTCGTCGCTCAGCGCCACGACGCCGGCCTCCTTGAGCTCGCCGATGTCGGCCAGCGTCTCGCCGGCGAGGCCGCGCGAGATGGCGCCAATGGGGTACACGCGCACTCCGCCCACCTCACGCGCGCGCGTGTGGATCAGCATGGTGATGGCGCGGCAGTCGTTCGGCGGGTGCGTGTTCGGCATCGCGCAGACCGACGTGAAGCCGCCGGACGCCGCCGCCGCCGAGCCGCTCTCGATGGTCTCCTTGCTCTCCTCGCCGGGCTCACGCAGGTGCGCGTGGAGATCGACGAAGCCGGGGCAGACGATCTTCCCGCGCGCGTCGGCGACCAGCGCTCCGGTCGGCGTGGCGAGGCCCTTGCCGATGCGGGCGATCCGGCCGTCCTGGACGATCACGTCGAGCTCGTCGTCGGTGCCCTGGCGCGGGTCGATGAGGCGACCCCCGCGGATGTGGAACGCTTGCATGCGCGCGCGAGCCTAGCACAAGGGTGGTGCGCCTACTGCTCGAGGACGCGCCCGATGGCCGCGAGCAGCTGCTCGCGCGTGACCGGCTTGTCGAGCACGAGGTTGGTCTGCAGGCTCTCGAGAAAAGCGGCCGATCGGGCCGTGCGCGCGCCGGCGGTGACGAAGAGGGTCTTGCGTGCGAGCGCCGGGCGATGCTCGACGAGCCATTCGTAGAACCCCTGCCCGTCCACCTCGGGCATCGCGAGATCGGTCACGACGGCGTCCGCCGGCGAGCCCGAGACGAGGAGGTCGATCGCCTCCTGTCCGTCGGACGCCGTGATGACGTCGTAGTGCGCGTGGAGCGTGCGGGGGTAGGCGCGCAGCAGCCGCTCGTCGTCCTCGACCACGAGGATGACGGGGCGCTTGGAAGAGGACACCAGCACCTGATCCCTGGGAGAGCGAGCCCGTCGAGTCCGTTCCATCGTGGCGGCGTCCGGGACGGGCAAGAGCGCGATGAACGTCGCGCCTTCCCCGTGGACCGACTCGACGATCAGGTCGCCCCCGAGACGCCGGAGGATCTGCTGGGAGATCGCCAGCCCGAGCCCGGTGCCCGCCCCGATCTCCTTCGTGGTGAAGAACGGATCGAAGACCCGCTCCAGGATTTCCGGGGCGATCCCCGGCCCGGTGTCGGCGATCGAGACGGCGACGAACTCCGCGTCGGCGCGGGCCACGACGCGGACTCGGTGAATCGGGCGCTGCACCTCCCCGATCGCCTGCCCCGCGTTGACGAGGATGTTCGTCAGGACCTGGACGATGCGCGAACGCGGCAACGCGAGGGCCGGCAGCTCGGGAGCGTAGTCGCGCTCGATGTGGCCGCGCGCTTCGATCTGCGGGCCGACGATGCGCAGCACCTGGTCGAGGAGACGCGTCACGTCGACGATCTGCGGCTCCTCGTTTTCGTCCGCACGCGCGTAGATGCGCAGATCGCGCACGATGTCGGCGATGGTCTGGACGTTGGCCTCCATGTCCTCGAGCATGGCGCGCGCCTCGCGGGCGCCGCTCCCGGTGCGCGAGCGGACGACGAGCCGCTGGACGTCTTCCGGCGAGAGGCCGCGACCCTCCGCCGCGCGCCGCTGCAGCTCCTCGTTCATCGCGAGCAACGGTCCCACCTGGAGCTTGAGCGCGCCGGCGAAGAGCAGGACGGAGGAGAGCGGGTTGTTGATCTCGTGCGCGACGCCGGCGACGACGGTGCCCAGGGCCGCGAGCTTCTCGGCGTGAGCGACATTCCCCTGCGCCGAGGCGTGGGTCATCCGCACTCTGGCGCGGGCGCTGGTCCGCTCCATGAGAAGCTCGACGCTGCGCGCGTCGATCGTCGGAAGGACGAGGGCCTCGTCGGCGCCCGCCGCGAGGGCTTCGAGTGCGTCGGCCTCCTCGCTCGCGACGACGGCGAGCGGGAAAGCGGGGAACGCGCTCCGCGTGTTGGCCGTCGCGACCGAAGCCGCGCCCTCGGCGACCCTGACGGCCACCTGCACCGGCCATTTCTTCTCGGCGAGGACGCGCTCGATCTCGTGGGCGAGGGACTGGGTCGAAGCGAGGATGACGAGGTTCTGCGTCACCCGATCGAGACTAGCACCACTCGACGATCGCGGCGGCGCGCGTGAAGCCGGCTCCTTGCCCGTAGAGCGCGACGCGAGCGCCCGCCTTCAGGCGGCCGGCCCGCCGGGCGGTGATGAGGTTGACGATCGGACCGCAAGCCCCGAGGTGCGCGTACTGCTTGAACGTGTCCACGGCGATCCCCGGGTCCATGCCGGCGGCCTCGGCGATCGCGCGCGGCACCCACTCGCGCGGCTGCACGCTGGTCATCACGTCGACGTCGCGCGGCCCGAGCCCCGCCCGGTCGAGGGTTTCACGCACCGTCATCGCGCCGATCCGGACCGTGTCACGGACGAGCCGGAGCGCCTGCTCGGAGTCGTAGCTCCCGACGGAAATGGGCCCTCCCGCGTGACAGAGCGGCGCGTCGCCCTTGCGGCGCGCGATCACGACGGCGTCGTAGTACTCGCCGTGCGAGACGGCGCGCGTCGCGAGGATGCCGCCACGATCGACCTCGCCGACCAGGGTCGCGGTCGCGGCGTCGCCGATGTTCGGGGATGCCGGGTGTGCCATCGGGAGGGCGCGCGTCATCAGGTGTGAATGCGTCAGCAGCACGAAGCGGGCGCGCCCGCTCTCGATCATGGCGGCGGCCAGATCGAGCCCGATCACCGAGCTCGCGCAGGCGCCTTCCATGCCGATGCCCAGCGCCCCCGTCGCGCCGATGGCGTGGGCGATCGCGGTTGCAGGCGACGGCGTGATGCGGTCTGGAATCGTGGCGTAGGAGATGACGAGGTCCACCCTTCGCCCGTCCACGCCTGCGTCCTCCAGCGCGGCGCGTCCCGCGGCGATCTCCGCCGCATGAACGGTCTCGTCGTCGTCCGCCACGCGGCGACGGATCGTCCCGAGAAACGGATCCGCGGCCTCTTCGGAGGCGTAGCGCGCGACGAGCTTGTCGACCGCGTCGCCGGATGGGTTGGCGCGAACTTCGGTGAACTCGGCCTGCGTCCGCTTGCCGTGAGCCGCCACGAACTCCGCCGGCCATGCGTCGTTGGTGCGCACGCGCTCCGGGAGCCAGTGTCCGAGCCCGAGGATGCCCGCCCGCGGTTTCATTGTGCACCCGAGGTGGCCATGGACATCTGCTGCAGTGCCTCGTTGCGACCGCCGCCGGCGAGGCGGACGTCGCGATCGATGCGCACGTCGAGGACCGCGGGCTTCTCGAGCCCCGTCAGGCGGTCGAGGAACTCGGCGGTGATCTCGCCCGGACGGTGGATCCTCGCTCCTGGGATGCCCAGGGCGCGCGCCCAGCCGGCGAAGTCGATCCACGGCGAGTCCCATGGCGCCGCGCGGCCGTAGACCTGTTTGTGGCCGTGATAGACCATGTTGTAGCGGGCGTCGTTGAAGACGGCGAAGACGATCGGCAGGCGCTCGCGCAGGGCGACGAGCAGCTCCATGCCGACCATCTGCATGCTGCCGTCGCCGCAGACGCAGACGACCCTTCGCGTCCGGTCGCCCAGCGCGAGCCCGATGGCGGTCGCGATCCCGGAGCCCATGCTCCCGAGGCCGAGGCGGATGTCGAACGCGTCCGGGCCCTTCGCCGTCAGGTAGTGGAGCGCGAACAGCATGTGCTCGCCGATGTCGGTCACGAACCGGGCCGACTCTCCCGCCGCGGCCTCGAGGTCGGCGAGGGCGCGCGCGGGACGGATCGTCAAGGCCTCGTCGGTCGCGAAGCGCGGCTGATCGAACGGCGACTCGGCCTTCACGGCCCTGACGCGGGCGCCGCACCTGCCGTTGCGCAGGCCGTGCTCGGTGACGTGCTGGTACATCGCCTCGGCGAACTCGCCGACGTCGCAGAGCACCGAGAGCGCGGTCGGGAGGTTCCGGTTGAACACGGACGCATCGCCGTCGACGTGCACCAGCCGTCCGTTCCGCCCGACGAACGGCGTCGGTCCGACGCTGCAATCGTCGAGATCGGTCCCGAGGACGAGCGCTGCGTCGACCCCGCCGTTCGCCGGGTCGGTGTAGCGGCGTGCCCAGATCGACGCGGCGAGGCCGCCGTGCCGGAGCGAGCGCGGGTGGAGCTCGCTGACGAGGCCCTTCGCGCGCGGCGTCGTGACGAACGGCACGTCGAAGGCGTCCAGCAGCTTTCGGAGCGTCGCCGCGTACGGTCGGCAGCCGGCGCCGATGACCATGAGCGGGCGCTCCGCCGCGCAGAGCAGGTCGCACGCCTCGCGAACGGCGGCGGCCGGGGCCGGCATGGAACGGCTCGATTGCCCGGCGATGACGCGGTGGAGCGTCGTCTTGGCCGCCCCGGTTTGTATCGGCACGACCAAAAGAGCCGGCCCCGAGTTGGCGGGGTCGGTCGCCGCCGCGAGCGCCGCCATGCCTTGCGTCATCGCCGACGCGGGCTGCGCGACGCGGATCGTCGCCCGCATGAACTTGGCGAACATCTGCTCGACGGCGATCCCCTCGGGTCCGGAGTCCTGGAGCAGGCGACCGCCGCTCGCCGCCCACGCGACGTCGCCGCAGATCACGAGCATCGGCACGCGTTCCAGGTGCGCAGACACGATGCCCGTGACGGCGTTCGTCGCGCCGGGACCGGCGGTGACGACGACGGCGGGCACGCGGCCCGTCGCGCGATGGAAGCCCGCTGCTGCGAATGCGGCGGAGGTCTCGTGGCGGGACTCGACCAGCCGTGCGCCCTTCGTGCTCAGGATGGCGTCGAAGATCGGGGAAACCGGCCCGCCCGGGATGCCGAAGAACGTGTCCACGCCGGCTGCGACGAGGGCAGAAATCAGCGTGCGAGCGGCCGTCGGGCTCGGCGGCGCGAGCTGTCGGATGTCCGACTGGCGCTCGCCTTCCTCGGACGGAAGTGGGTGACGGAGCGGCTGCTCCACCGAAGAGAGAGCGTTGACCATGGGGACCTCAACCCCCCTGGGTTTGGTTGGGGGCCCACTAACGCGAAGCAGCAACAACCGCAAGAGCGTATCGGCGGCGACGATCTCGACCGCCCGGACGCGAGAGAACGATCACCACTCGATTCGAGTGGACCCGTTGAAGCGATCGACGAGGCGCGTCTCGATCTGCGGTGTCAAACCGCACGCCTCGAACGTCCCGACGGCCGACCCGGCGATGGCGGATTCAATCCAGGTGTACTCGTTCTCGTACACCATCTCGATCGAACGCTCGCCGTGCCGCACGATGGACCAGTGGCCGTACGCCATCGTCTGGCGTCGCGCCGCGAGACCCTGCTCGGTCAGGCGGACGGGGTCACGCGCGAGCAGGCGCAAGAGCGCGCGCCCGAGGAGGCTATCCGCGATCTCGCGTGCGTTGCCCTTGGAGATTTCGAACATCCCCTCGTGGAGCCGCTCGGGAGTCGTCACCAGCGCACCGGCAACCGCCAGCCTGAGGAGGTAGTCCGTCAACGGATAGAACGGCATCGCGGCCCGCTTGTCGCGAAAGTACGCGTCGAACGGCTCGAGAAGCCCCCGTTTCTCGAGCTGCGTGTGGATCGGGCGGAAGAGGACGCCGCGCACGCGGGCGGTCGGCGGGACGAGCTTGATGCGCTCTTCGATGTCGCAATGAGCAGCGACCAGCTTGAGGGCCCCTGCTTCCATCGCCGGAGAGTGTACACCAAAGCCGCGTCATTCTGGACCTTTCGCCGTCGAGGCGGATTCGCGCGGAGCTCCGACGCCTCCGTGCCCGTCCAGAGGAGCATCGCTCGAGCTGAGCTGGCCGAACGGAACGATCGTTGCACTTCGGGAAGGGATGCGTCGCTGGTTGAAACGGACCCTGGTCGGGGTCGGCGTCGGGCTCCTCGCGATCCAACTCGTCCCCTACGGCCGCGCGCACGGGGCGCGGCCCGTCGTCGCCGAGCCGACGTGGTCGTCGCCGGAGGTGCGGGCGCTCGCGAAACGCGCGTGCTTCGACTGCCACAGCAACGAGACGCGCTGGCCCTGGTACTCGAACGTCGCGCCGGTCTCGTGGCTCGTGCAGAGCGACGTGGACGAGGGCCGCGAGAAGCTCGACTACTCGGAGTGGCACGGCCCGACGAAGGCGTCCAACAAGGCGGCCGAGGAGGTGCGCGAGGGGGGGATGCCGCCGACGATCTATCTGTGGATGCACCCGGAGGCGCGCCTGAGCGCGGAGGAGCGCGAGCAGCTCGCGCGCGGTCTGGCGTCCGGCGCGGCGCCTGGCCCGGCGAAGGAAAGAGCGGAAGGCGACTGAGCTCCGCGGCGCGATGCCCCGGCGTCCGCGTGGGTTCGTCGGACGCACGCGGCGCTGCTATGCTCGATGTTGCCGCTGACGAGCGTGAGGGTCTGCTCGTTGGCTTCCCGGTCCCCGGACCAGGTGAGGTGCCATTTTGTCGACTGCCGAGGAATTCACGCCGAACGGGCACGGCGTACTCGACGCTCTGCCGGACGCATTCCTGATCATTCGGGAGGATGATCGCGTCGCCTGGGTGAACGAGGCGGCGGCGCGCCTCCTCGGCGCAAAACGAGGCGACGTCGTCGGCCGGCCATTCGAGAGCCTCCTGGGCCCCGGCGAGCGCGAGCGTCTGCGGCGCCTTTCGCTGCAGCGACGTGACGGCTGGGACCTGCCGACGACGTGTCGGCTGTGCTTCCTGCGGCTGCACGACGGCGCCGAGGTCGTGACGGAGGTCCGCTTCGGCGACGCGGACGCGGACGCGAGCGAGCTCCTGGTGCTGAGCGCGCGCGACGTGACGGAGCCGCTGCGCGCGGAGGAGCTGATGGGGCGGATCGCGCGGCTCTCGGGAGAGGGCGCGCCTCCGATGGACGTGAACGCGCTCCTCGAAGCCAGCGAGCCCCTCTTCGCGGCGCTGGGCTGGGGCGCGGCGCTCATCGAGATCGTCCCGGGAGGCTGCATCCCGCGCAAGACTCTCGCGGCGCCGCCGGGCGATCCCATCGGCGACTTCGTCCGCGCCCTGCACGATCGGACGATGCCGCTCGATCGCGCGCCGATCGTCGACCGCGTGCTGAAGAGCGGGCGTGGCATCTTCCTCGACAACGTGCCGAGCCACTCGCCCGGCGTCGACGGCGCGACGACGGAGCTCGGGCAGGCGATGGGGCGCGCGCGCGTGATGCGGAGCGCCTGGTGCCCGGTCGTGAGCGACGGCAAGATCACTCACATCTTCGCGGTGACGGGCCGCGACCTGACCGAGCACGACTTCGTCGCCATCCAGCTCTTCTCGGCGCAGATCGGCGCGACGCTCCGCATGACGGAGCTGCGCGCGCAGCTCGTGCAGACCGAGCGCTTGGCGGCCGTCGGCGAGATGGCCGCGGTGATGGCGCACGAGGTGCGCAACCCGCTGGGCGTGATCTTCAACGCGCTCGCGGGGCTGCAGCGCGCGCTCCACCCTGAAGGCGACGGGCCGCTGCTGCTCGGGATCGTGCGGGAAGAGGCCGAGCGGCTGCGTCGCCTCGTCACGGACTTGCTCGACTTCTCGCGCCCATCGGCGCCCGAGATGCGGGTCGTAACCCTGGGGCCGCTCGTCCACGAGGCCGTCGACGACGCCCGCCAAGACCCGACGTGTGCCGACCACCCTCGCCCGATCGCCGTCCACGTCGAGAGCGAGTGTCCTCCCGCGAGGACGGATCCGCTTCTCTTGCGGCGAGCGCTCGTGAACGTCGTCCTGAACGCGCTGCAGTCGGCGCCGCCGGGCGGCACGGTGTCGATCTCGGTCCACGTCGCCGACGAACGACACCTGCGCGTACGCATCCACAACGACGGTCCCCCGGTGCCCCGGGAGATCGCCGGCCGCATCTTCGACCCGTTCTTCACGACCAGGCCCACCGGCACCGGGCTCGGCCTCGCGATGGTGCGTCTCGTGGTCGGGCAGCTCGAGGGCCGGATCGAGCTCGAGCCGAGCGATTCGGGCACGGCGTTCGCGATCCTGCTACCCGCGGCGCGCGGCCTCGGCTGACCCAGGGGAACCGGCGCGCGGCACGCGCGATGCACGCTCCGACCCGGTGAGACCTCTGCATGTCGCACCTCAGCATGACCGCGGACCACCGGCTCGGGAAGGAAGAGGCCGAGCGGCGCCTCAAGGACAAGCTGCGCGTCCTGCTCGACAAGTACGGCTACCACGCGAGCGAGCTGGAGCAGGCGTGGGTCGACGGGACGCTCTCGTTCCGGTTCAACACCAGGGGCATGCACGTGGACGGCACGATGCAGATCGGGGACCGCGACGTGCGCCTGTCCGCCGACGTCCCCTTCGCAGTCGTGATTTTTCGCAAACGAATCGAGCGGCGCATTCGCTCGGAGCTGGGCGAGCTGCTCTCATGACGAAGCTCCTGGGTCGACGTCCGCGCCGCTCGGGCGCAAGCTCTGTCCCATGGGCATGACGTCCAGCCTCCTGCGGATCGTCGAAGAGGCGCACTCGCTCTCGAGCCTCCTGGACGGAGCGGTGCGGGTCGTGGCGCGGAACCTCAGCGTCGACTGCTGCTCGGCGTTCCTCGTCGACGACCGGGGCCGCGTGGTCCGCGCCGCGGCCTTTCGGCTCCCGGGGCGCATCGAGGGGCAGAAAGCCGAGGCCGAGGCAGAAGCCGTCGCGGCGCGCGCGGTCGCGGAGCGCCGCAGCGTCGTGGTCCAGGCAGAGACATCGTCGCTCGCCGGCGCCCCCATGATCCTCCGCGGCGGCCTGGTCGGGGCGCTCGTGTTGCAGAACGTCGCGCGACGCGATTTCTCCCCCGACGACGTCGCGACGCTCGCCTCGAGCTGTGCGCAGCTCGTCACCATCGTCGAGGACGCGCGCATCATCGAGGCCATCGATCGAGGGGAGCTGCCCGCTCCGCGCCTGGCCGCGCGGCCTCCGGGCGAGGAGCCGAAGGACCAGGAGCGTGTCCTGTTCGGCGTGGCGGCGTCGCCGGGGGTGGGGATCGGGACGGCGCTCTTTCGCGGCACGCGCCGCCTCGACGCGTCGGAGCTCGCGGGGCCGGTCGGCGATCCGGCCGCGGAGCGAGCGCGCCTGCGGGAGGCCATCACGAAGGCCCACGGCGACGTGCTCCGGATTCAAGCCGAGGCGGCGCACGAGATCGACGAGGAGCACGCCCTCATCTTCGCTTCCCACCTCCTTTTGCTGAACGACCCGATGCTCCTCGGACGCATCGACGAGGAGATCGGGCGCGGCGTGGGGGCGGCGGCCGCGATCGTCACCGTGTTCGACGAGTTCGAATCGCGCCTGCGCCTCGTGCCGGACGCCTACATCGAGGAGAAGATCGACGACGTCGACGACCTGCGCGGCCGGCTGCTCGGCCACCTGCGCGACGACGATCACCACGCACGCGTCGGCGCACGCGTGGTGATCTCTCAACGCATCGGACCCTCGCTCGTGGTGGAGCTCAAGACCGAAGGCGCCCAGGCCCTCGTGACCATGGCGGGCGGCGGGACGTCCCACGGCGTGCTGCTCGCGCGAGCGATGGGCATCCCGGCCGTCACCGGCATCGCCGGCATGGTGGGGGCGATTCGGCCGGACGACCGCGTGATCGTGGACGGCACGGAGGGGCTCGTCGTCGTGCGGCCGACGGACGAGACCGTCGCCCGGTACGAGGTGGAGCGCCGCCGCGTCCGGCGCGCGCGGGCCGAGTCCGCCAAGTACCGCGACGTCCTCGCGTGCACCGCCGACGGCGTGCGAGTGTCGATCTACGCGAACGTCGCGGTCGCGTCCGATCTCACGGCCGCGCGCGCGAACGGCGCCGAGGGGATCGGTCTTTATCGCACGGAGTTCCCCTTCATCGTGCGGGAGACCTTCCCCACGCGCGCAGAGCAGGCGCGGATCTACGCCAAGGCGTACGAGGTGTTCCCGGACGGTCCGATCCATTTCCGGATCCTCGACTTGGCCGGCGACAAGTTCGTCCCGGGGAGCCCGGTCGCAGCCGCGAGGAGCGCGTTCCACGGGTATCGCTCGATCCGCGTCCTGTTCGATCACCCGCACGTGCTCCGCGATCAGGTGCAGGCGCTCGCCCTCGCGGCGAAGGGCCGCCCGCTGAAGATTCTCATCCCGATGGTGAGCTCCCTCGAGGAGCTCCGCCGCGTGAAGGCGATGATCGACGAGGCGCTCGCGAGCCTCGAGGCTCCGCACTCGCGGCGCGCACCCGCGATCGGCGCCCTGATCGAGGTGCCGGCAGCCGTCGAGCTGGCCGAGGACATCGCGCGCGAGGTCGACTTCCTCTCCATCGGCACGAACGACCTCATGCAGTACACGCTGGTGGTGGACCGCGAGGACTCGCGGATGGCTCGGATGAGCGACCCGTACCACCCCGCGATCCTGCGGATGATCGCGCGCGTCGCGAGGGCCGCGAGCGCCGCGGGCAAGCCGCTCGGCGTCTGCGGCGAGATCGCCGTGCGTCCGGACGTGGCTCTCGCGATGGTCGCGCTGGGCGTGAGCTCGCTCAGCGTCGTTCCTGCGGCGATCGGGGAGCTGAAGCACGCGCTGGCGGGCGCGCGCCTCGAGCCGGTACGGGCCGCGATCGACGCCATCGTCGCATCCTCCGACGCCGCAGCGCTCGAAGCCGCCCTCCTCGCGGCGTGCGCCGGCTCCGGCTGAGGAGCCTCACCCCGAAGCGAACAGGCGCTTCTCGCGCGCCATCGCGAGCGCCTCCACCGCGAAACGCACGATGAGCGGGCCGAGCAGCACCCCCGAGCCTCCGAACGCCGCGAGGCCGCCGAGCATCGAGACGAGCATCACCGCCATCGGGAGCTGGAGCCGCCCGTACCGCGTCAGCACCGGACGCACGAAGTTGTCGATGAGGCCGAGGCCTGCGCCCACGACGGCGAGAATGGCGGCGCGCACGTAGTCGCCAACGGCCACGAGCTCGACGGTCAGCGGGACCCAGACGAGCCCGGTGCCCAGAACCGGAACGAGCGCGGACAGCGCGGTGAGCGGCCCGAGCAAGAGCGCGCGCGGCAACCCCATCGCGGCGTAGGCCACCGTGGCGACGAGCCCCTGGACCAGGGCGGTGCCGAACCCGCCGATGAGCAGGCCGCGTCCGGTTTCTCGAAACGCCCGCGCGAACCGCGCGAAAGCGTCGCGCGAGATGGGCGAGTGACGCGCGAGCCAGCGGTAGCTGCCCCACGCGTTCGCGGCGAACGAGTAGAGCGCGGCGACGAACACCAGGGTCGCCAGCAAGGCGGACGCCGAGGCCCTCGCGACGAGGCTCGCGGCGTGCCACGCGTTCGCTCCGTAGCGCGTCGCGAGGTCCACCCACTCGCGGAGCGAGCGGTGCGTCTCCGCGACGCCGCCGAGCAGGACGCCGCCGACGGTCTCCTGACCTTCGAGGGCGCCGCGCAGCTGCAAGATCAGGTCGCGGATCCCCACGACG
>DATIQP010000873.1:0-4322 GCA_035470765.1 Polyangiaceae bacterium
TGGTCGGGTGCGGCTCGCCGGAGATGCGTGCGCCGCGCATGCGCAGCGGCGCGACCACGCGCAGCATCGGGCGGCTTGAGAGCGACGCGTCTCCGACGAGCCGGCTCGCGAACGTCTGCGCCGACAGGAGGCCGCACAAGAGACGCATCGTCGTCCCGGAGTTGCCGCAGTCGAGGTCACCGTCGGGCGCGCGCAGCCCGAAGAGCCCGACGCCTCGCGGGCGGATCTCGCCCTTGTCGACCTCGAACGCGACGCCCATCGACTCGAAGGCGCGGCGCGTCGCCGCGTTGTCCTCGCCTCCCGCGTACCCGGCGATGCGGCTCTTGCCGTGGCAGAGCGCGCCGAGCAAGAGCGCGCGGTGGCCGATGCTCTTGTCCGAAGGGACGGGCACACTCCCGACGAGGGGGCGCTGCGCGGGAGACAGGACGAGGTCGGTCACGTGAGCACGAAGGAACGCGCCGCGGCGCGCTCGGAGCGGTGGGTGTACATGGTGACGCCCGCGGCCGCGAGCGCGAGCAGCGTCGTGAGCACCAAGAGGACGGCGAGCCACGCCGGCACACCCGCGGCCGCGGCCGCGGGAGGCGGCAGGGCGACAGCGGCGGGGTAGAGCGGCTCGCTCCGCTCCGGGAGCGGCGCGGGCTTCGCGCGGAACCTCCTCGCGTCCATGGCGACCGTCGCCTCTTCGCCGAACCCCGAGCTCCCCACCGACCAGGCCTCCTCCCGCAGCGACGGGCCGGAGAGCGACGCGCCTGGATCCCTCGCCGCGATCGCGTCGCGGAGCGCGACCGCCGCGGTGGCGGCCGCCAGCAGCGAGGCCGCCGCGAAGAACTCGCCGTCCGCCGTGCTCACGTGCGCTTGCCACACGCAGCTGCCGACCTCGAAATCCAGCCGCGCGTCGAGCTCGACCGGACCGGCGTACTTCTCCGCATGGCCGTCGAGGATCTCGTGCGCGCGGCGAGCGATGCGGACGCCGGCGGTGCGCGCCAGCACGATCGCCTTGCCGTCCTGCACGGCGCCGGCGCTCAGCGCCGTGATCGAGACCTCTCCCATGTGCAGCTCGGCGTGGGCGAGCGGGCCGACCCACGGGCTCGGCTTGATGGAAGACAGCGTCGAGTTCGGTGAGGTCGTCATCTCGTCGACCGCGCGCCAGAGCAGGCGGCTGTTGCCGGAGAGCGCAACGAGCGCGTAGCGGTCGAGCGGCGTCAGCGCCTGCCACTCCTGGAGGGTGATGGGCCGGAACTTGCGCAGCGCGTCCACGACGGTCTGCGGGATCGCGTGCAAGGGCGGGTCCTTCACCGGCCCCATGAACCTCACGCGCTTCAGGCCAGGCGAGACCGCGTTCTTGACGACGTACTCGCTGACCGCCTCCTTCATCCCCTCCTGGATGATGGCCTGGCGCGCCGGCAGAGGGAGCGCCAGCCACGTCTCGAGCGGGACGGCGACGCCCGACCCGAGCAACGCGCGGCGAGCCGCGAGCGGCGGCCGGGCGAGATCCGGCCCGATCTCTTCGAAGGCGTAGATCATCCGCCGAGCATGGAGGGCAGCCTCGAAAGGATCCCCTGCAGGGAGGAGTCGTCGAGCGAGAACGAGACCTGCGCGTCGCTCTGCGCCGGCTGGACCTTCACGTCGCGCAGCTGGATGCCGAGCGTCATGCCCACGAGCGGCGACTGCAGCACGCTCTGCAAGCCCTCGGCTCCCGTCTTCGCGTGCTGCGCGTCGACGTACGTCACCGATCCCGCGACGTGCATGCCGGGGGGCTGGAAGTTGCCGAGCAGGCGCAGCGCGGTGATGCCGTTCATCCCCTTGATCGGCAGGCCGGAGAACGTGTTCGGCGGGAACGCCTTCAGATCGACGGCGGCCGCGGCCGCGGCGCCCGGCGAGCCGAGCGTCTGGAGCATCCACGCGGGGGCGTCGCGGGTGGTCTTTCCGTCGCGCAGCCGGTCCAGCGCGCGCCGGATGGACGTCTCGGTGCCGGCCAGGACGAGGTGCGGCGAAAGGACCGTGAAGCCGACGTTGCTCAGCGTGTAGAGCGTGCGGTTCGCGTAGGTGGACTGGACGATCACGCCCGCCTTGGTGGCGGTCTTGGCCTTCGCCGCCTCGCCGATCTTGGCCTCGTCGAAGCGACCGACGAGGATGGCGAGCGCGTCGGCGCCCGACGTCGAGTAGAGCGCCGAGGTCGCCCGGTCGAGATCGCGCGACGCGGAGAACCCTACCTCGGCCCCGACCGGGAAGTACCTCTCGGCGAGCCGCGCGGCCTGCGGACCGGCGGTCGGGCTCCCGTAGAACGCATGCGCGTCCACGGTGAACATCGCGAGGGCGGACGATGGGAAAAGAACCGCGGGATCCTTTTCGATGGCGTCGACGGAGACGACCGGAGCGACCGCCGGCGTCACGACCTCCTGCTGCTTGGCGCCGCCTCCGCACGAGAGCGAAAGGGCCACGAAGGCGACACCGAACGACGACCGAAGTACTGCGTTCCTCATCTCGGAAAGCCTAGCTCAGATGGACGGGTACGACCCGAGGACCTTGAAGAATCGTGTCTTCTGGCGCACTTCCTCGAAGGCGGTCACGATCGGCCTGTCGGTGGCGTGCCCGCTGACCTCCACGAAGAAGAGGTACGACCACTCCTCCCCGGGCGCGGGGCGCGACTGGATCTTGCGCAGGTTGATGCCGCGCTCCGCGAACAGCCGGAGCACGTCGAGCAGGGCTCCCGGCGCGTCCTTCACGGAGAAGACGCAAGCGGTCGCGTCGTCGCCCGTGCGCCCGCTTGGACGCGCGCCAACGATCGCGTACCGCACCCGCTCCGCGCCGCCCTCGACCATCCCGCGACGCGCGACCGCCAGGTCGTGCTCGACGCCGAAGACCTCGGTCGTGAGCGCGGCGGCGCCGTGATCCTCGGCGGCGAGCTGGCACGCCATCAGCGGCGACTTCACGTCGTAGACGCTCGGCTTGTGCGCGAGGCCCGCGATCGCCTTTTGCGCGCGCGCGTGATCGGCCGCTGTGGCGTACACCTTCTCGACGTCGGACTCGTTGCCGGTCCGGCTCATCAGACACAGGTCGCTCGACGCCTCCAGCTCGGCGACGATCTTCAGCTCGGTCGCGACGAGCGCGGCGATGGTGCTCTGCACGGGCCCCTCGGTGGTGGTCTCGATGGGGACGACGGCGAACTCCGCGCGGTGGCTCGACACCTCCTCGAGCAACGCCAGCACGCTTTCCATCGGCTCGAGGCGAGCGCCCGCGCCGAACTTCGCGCGGGCCGCTGCGTGCGCGAACCCGCCCTCCGGCGCGAGGTAGGCGACCTTCACCGGCACCTCGAGGGAGAGGCAGCTCGCGTAGACGTGAGCGAAGATCACGCGCAGGTCCTCCACCGGCATCTCGCCGCTCGCGCGCGCGAGCACCGTCGCGATCTGCGCACGGTCGGTGAGCGGCAGCTGCGCCGGGTGGCCATGGCGCAGCTCGCCGATCCGGCGCGACGTCTTCGCGCGCTTCTCCAGCGCGGCGAGGATCTGTCCATCGATGCGCCCGAGCTCCACGCGGAGCTCCTCCACTTCCCGTTTGTGGTCGCTCATCGCCACGAGAAATAGCACACGTTGCGGCCGCCCCGGCTAGCGTGCACGATTGTCTCATGCGTGAGGTGGCTCGCGAGCTACGCGGTAAATACGAAGAGATGCGCGCATTGCGCCTGCTCTCGGCAAGCGGATTGCCTCACGATCCGCGCCCGCGGATGGTGAAGCTCGCCGCGCGCTGGCCCGGCGCGCTGCGGGAGATCGACGCGCTACCGGGGCACGAGATCGACGCGCGCGTCGCGCTCTTGTGCCGCGTCGAGGAAGGAGCCGTCGAGCCCGCCCCCAGCTGGGTGGGTGCGATGCACCGCTTCCACGCGCTCGCCCGCGGCGTGCTCTACGTCAAGCGCAGCCTGCGGGACGGGACGGACGGCGGCTGGCCCGGCGAGGCAGCGGAGTGGCGGGACGACATCGCGCGCATCGCCAAGCCGCCCCGCGGCCGGCTGATGGTCCTCGTCTTCGAACGCCTGGGCCGCGAGCTCGGCGTCACCGCCGCGGAGGCCAAGCGGCTCGTGTTCGGATAGCCGAGCCAGGGAGGCTCAGGTCTTCGACGGCTCTTTCGTGCCCGTGCTCGCGGGCGGCGAGCTCGTGGCCTTCGGCGGCTCGGTCTTGGGTTTGTCGGTGGTGGTCGACGAGCTGCCGCTCTCGCTCTTCTTCGGCGAGGACGAGTACAGGTCGGCGTACCAGCCTCCGCCCTTGAGGATGAAGTTGCCACCGCTGATCTGGCGCTGCGCCGTGGCCTTCTGGCACTTCGGGCAC
>DATIQP010000874.1:0-4464 GCA_035470765.1 Polyangiaceae bacterium
CCCGGTGAAGACGTCTTGCCATCGCACCCCGTCGATGGCCACGACGATCGCCGCGTCGGCGCGCGGTGAGGGAAGGTCCGGCGCATCGGCGCGTTGTGGGACCGCGTACTCCACGATCGCCCGACGCGAACGAGGCACAGCCGTACAGCTCAGAAAGCCCACGGCGAGCAGGAACGACCCAATGCCGCGCATGGAGAACTCGTAGGAGACGAGTGCAACGCCCGTGCTAGCGGCCCGCGACCCTTCGGTGAGCGGTTCGCAACGGTTTTGGTTTGGCTCGTCGCGGACGTTCGAGGGTGGTGAGGCGCAGGCTACGCAAAGCGTTCATCGTGCGTGCGCGAGGCGAGCGCGAGGCAACCCACGACCTCGTGGTCGAAGCGCTCTCGCGCGCGCTCGCCAACATCGGCGACGCTCGCTGCCTACATCGGCAAGGCGTGCCTGGCTCTTGCGTGGTGCGGGCCGTTGCGACAATCCGCCCGGCTCTCAGTTCACGTTCGGGTTCACGACGACGGTGTTGATGGGCTGCACGCTCGCGCCCGCGGGATACGCGTAGCTCACCCACGTCGACACCTTGCTCGCGACCTCGGTCCCCCAGCCCCAGACGGTGAGCCCGAACGGCTGGGTGCTCGTGATGGTGTGGCGGCCGTTGTCGCAGTTTCCTACTTTCTGGAAGTTCCCGGTCTGGAGATCGACGCGTGTGTATTGGTAGTTGCCGCTCGAGCCGACCGGCTGCCAGCCGGTCAGGTTGCCCGCGCAATCGAGGTTCACGTCGACGAAGCCGTTCGGCCCCTTCGTTCGCACGACGACGAGGTTGGTCTCCGGATATGTCGGGTCCGAGAAGAAGACGTACGACTCGAGGTACTCCTGCGGCGGCAGGACGTTGACGAACTCGGGATCGCCGCGACCCTGCGGGTTGACCTGATCGCCGCCGGTCATGTGGCCCGACATGTAGAACGGGTGGGCGGCGTCCTGGCTCTTCACGACGAACGGGCCGGGAGTCCAAAACTCCGCGACCTGTCCGCGATTGACCGCGATCGGCGCATTGGTCGGCTGGGAGGGCTCGTACGAGAGCTGCGTGCCGTCGACCGCGCCGACGATGCGCCACGGGACGCTCTCGTCCGTCGTGCCGCGGTTTCGGTAACGCACGGCGACGTACTCGTGACCGAGGGCCGAGACCGGGAAGAGCTGTTGGTGCGCCGAGTCGCACGCTTGGTCGTTCACGTCGATGTTGAGGCACGTCGCGCCGCCCCAGACGCCGACCGGTTTGTCCGCCAAGATCGCGCTACCCGTGAGCTCGGCGTCCTGTGTGATCTGCAGGTATTGGCCGGCCTTGAGCGCGTAGGTCGTGGGCGCGTTCACCGGGGCCGCCGCGACGCCGCCGCCGCCCACGATCGCCGCGGTCGGACGGATCGTCACGTTCGTGTCCTGCGACGCGAGGATCTCGAGGAACGGCTGCGCCGAGGGGACGAACTGGTCCTTGCGGAACGCGTTCACCGCGACGTAGTTGACGTCCCATGCGCTCGTCGGAATGAGAAGAGTCGCGCTCGTCGCCGCGCTCTGACCGCCGCCAAACGGGAACATGTCGTACGCGACGATCGGGTGATCGGCGAGGATGTGGAACGGCTTGCCGAAGCCGGTACCGTGCGTCGCCGCGTCGCTCGACGTGACCCCCGGCGTGACGCCTGCCGGGCAGTTGAAGTCGAAGCCGAGCGGGCTCGACGTGCCGTAGCGGTTGAAGAAGAGCACGGCGATGCCACCGACCGGGAGCTGACCGTTGGTGAGCGGGGTATACGTGAGCGACTGCCCGCCGCCGGTCGGCGCGCGCGCGATCGTCGCGATGGCGAGCGGGGTTCCGCCCCAATCGGCCTGGAGCGACACGGGCGCGTTCCACGTGTTGGCGACGAAGGCCGCGAAACAGGCGCCTTGAGCGACGGAGATGATGTCTGGATCGATCGAGTAGTACTCGCAGCCGACGCTGCTCTTGTTGGCCGTGGCCGCGTCGCACGCGGCGACGCAGCTCGAGCCGCCGCAGCCCTGGTCCGGCCCGCACGTGGTGATGACGTTGTTGTGGCAATCGAGCACGTCGTGGAGGTCCGCCGAGCAGTGGAGCGCGCAGGCCGAGCCGTCGCCGCCGCCGTCCGGGAACGTGACGATCGTCCCGTCGCCGCCGCCGCCGTCGTTGAGAGGGAGAGACCCGTCAGGCTGACTGCAGTTCGAGGCGAAGGAGTCGCACGACTTCGACCCGCACCCGGCGAGCATGTACGCGGACGCACCGAACACGACGATTCCCAAAGCCAAGAGCCACTTGCCCATCGCACCCACCTCCACCGAAGACCCTCCTGCGCGCATGGCCGTATGCGCCTTGGGCCGCCGAAGATTCATGATGTCACGCCTGGGATGCGCGCGCGACCCGCACCCGGCGGTGAAGGCGAGTCGACGATCCCGCCGTGTGGGTTCGCAAAGCCGTATGCCCGTTGGGTGTCGAACGCGCGTGTGGGTCGTTCTTTATTGCGTCATCGGCTCGGCGTGCCCGACGCCGTACGCGGACCGGCTCCGCACTCTCTGCGAGATCTCGGACGTCAGACGCGCGCTGGAGAAGACCTCCATCCCAGTAAACGGCACCGGCACCGCCCGGAGCTGGGGCGACGCATGGCCATCCTCGGGCAATGGAACGCTGAAGAGTCCCCTCGAGAGCGCCCTTGAGAAGGCTGCGGCAGGTCACTAGCGCCGCGTTGCCGATATCGGCAGCCATGGCCGCCAATATCGGCAGCGAAGGCTTGGGTCTTGCGCGGCGCGTCGCCCCAGCGCGACACTCCGCCCATGCTCAGGAAAGCCAAGCCCCGCGCCACCAAGAAGACCGTCGAGCCCGCCGACGTCGCCGTCAAGGTCGACGGCAAGCTGAAGAAGCTCTGGGACGACCACCTCCGGATCCTCGAGGACGCGCAGGCGCGCGGCGCCAAGGCCTTCGACGTCTTGTGGGAGACCGTCGACGACATCCTCGGCCACGACCCTCCTCTCTACGTGGTCGGCGACTACGGCTCCGCGCGCGAGTTCCTCGACGAGGTCCTGCACGAGACCGAGCGCACGGCGCTGCGCAACATCCGAGTCGCCCGCCACGCCAGCGCCGCGCAGGAGGAGCGCTACGGCGTCTCCACCCTCGACGCCGCCCTCGGCTACCTCGAGGCCAAGAACGGCGCGCCCCTCGGCGGCAAGGCCCCCATCGACTTCGAGCGCCTCAAGATCCCCGTCCAGACCAACGGCCAGCCCCACCTGCGCGCCCTCGCCGACGTCACCGTCAAGGACATCGAGGCCGCGACCGCCAAGCTCACCAGCGGCAACAAGCGCAAACCCAAGAGCGAGACCTACCGCGCCCTCTCCGCCGCGCTCGCCGCGCAGAAGCCCCTCGCGGGCGTCGAGCTCTCCGAGCACGCGGGGATCTTCTCGTTCCGCAACGTGCCCGCGGGCGCGCTCGCGCACTTCGGGAACGCGGTCGCGCGAGGGGCGGGGAAGATCACGGCGCCCGGGAAGGGCAACGGGAAGAAGCGATGAGCAAGTCCCATTGGGCCGATGCGGAATCGGCGTGTGCGAGGTCCTGGTCCGCCGCCATCCTTGCCAATGAACCGTGAGCAACATGCAATGAGTAGCCGGACCTGTGACCGGGGACATCGCTGCCAATATCGGCAACCCTCCCTGCCGATATCGGCAAGCGCGGCGAGATAGCGCGCGTCGAGATGAACGCGCGCATCACTGATGCGTGCAGAGACCTTGCACCAGCGTGGCGAGGGCGTGCTCGTCCTTGCAGTCGCACGTCGTCGTCGTGACGTCGAACGAGCTGGTCTTCGAGCCATTCTCGTCGCACACCCCCTGGTAGGTCCCACCCGTTGGCCCGACCCCGGGCGGGGCGCACGCGCCGCCAGCGCGGTAGGTGGTGTCTCCACACTTCCACTCGACGTCGAACTTGCAGCCGTACTGGCCGCAGTCCCCGCCGTTGGGGCCCGCACATCCGACGCTGACGACGCTCACGATGCACGCGCCCGCCGCGTCCGCGCCGCCACCTTTCCCCGACCCGTCGACCTGCGCCGCGCCGTCGAGGTGGCCGAAGACATCCGCGCCCGCATCGCCAAAAGGCGAGCCCTCCCCTCCACCGGCAATTTGCGACCTGGCACCGCACGCGGCGAGCACGAGCAACGCGCCGACGCCAACCCACACCGTGACCCCTCTCATGCATCCATCGTAGCGCACCGGGCACGCGCACGTCGCTACTTCCGGGGCGCGTAGGTTCGTTGATGTAGCGGCGGCTGAGCCCCGCTAGACGGCGAGAGGCAGGACGCTCAGTCGAGCGTGATTTGGCCGCTGCCGATCTCGATCACGTCGCCGGTGACGAAGATGTTGCGCTCGGCGTCGACGCGCAGACCGAGCTTGCAGCGCCGCCCGGTCTTCTCGCCTTGATCGATCGAGGCGACG
>DATIQP010000875.1:0-12084 GCA_035470765.1 Polyangiaceae bacterium
GACGACGTTCACGTCCGGCGCTTCCACGCCGACCCGCTCGTGGCGAGCGGCGAGATCCTCCTCGACGAGGGGATCGCCGGCGGGACGGCGGTCGAATCGGAGATCGGGGCCCCGCACCGGCTGGCGCCCGAGCGGGCGGAGGAGGCGGCCTTGCCCACCTGGGCGGTGGCGGCCGAGCAGGGACCTTCGGCGTGGGTGCTCGGCAACGGTCAGCTCAGCTCGATGGTCACCGCGGCCTGCGGCGGCGGGCTGCGCTGGCGCGACATCGACGTCACCCGGTGGGAGCCCGATCCCGCCGGCGAGACGGCCGGCTTCGGGCTGCACGCGCGCGACGAGGAGAGCGGCCGCGTGTGGGCCGTGGCGCCGGTATCGGGAGGCACGGTCCGCGTCGTGTTCGCGGCGCACAAGGCCGAGCTGTTGTCGCAGCGCGAGGGCATCGCCATCCGGACCGAGGTCGCCGTCGCGCCCACCGACGACGTCGAGATCAGGCTCGTCACCGTCCACAACGAGAGCAACCGTCCGCGCCGGATCACGCTCACCAGCTCGGCGGAGCCGGTGCTCGAATCGGGGGGCAGCGCCCTGCGGCACCCCGCCTTCTCGAAGCTCTTCATCGAGAGCGACGTGCTGAGCGACGGCGGGCTCGTCTTCAGCCGCCACGCGCGCGAGCCTTCCGAGCTGCGCGCGGCCGTCGTCCATCGGATCGTCGCCGAGGCGAACGCGTCGTTCGTCGGCTACGAGTCCGATCGCGCCGCGTTCGTGGGCCGGCACAGGGACGCGCGCCGGCCCTCCGCCCTCGACGTGGCAGGCCCGCTCCAAGGCCGGAGCGGCTGCGTCCTCGATCCGGTGATGGCGCTCATGGCGCGCCTCGAGCTGCGTCCCCGAGCGCAGGTCACCGTGGCGTTCGTCACGGCGGTCGCGCCGACGCGCGACGCGGCCATCGCGCTCTCGCGGCGCTATGGCTCGCTGCACGCCGCGCGGTGGGCCGTTCGCGACGCCGAGCCGGCGAGCCGCCGTCGCGTGCAGAAGGCGGGCCTCGATCCGAGCGCGCTGCCCACGGCGCAGCAGATCGTCTCGAGCCTCGTCTACGGCGCCCGCGGCGCGCGAGCTCCGGAGGCCGTCCTCGCCGCCGCGCGGCCGTGCAAGAGCCGCCTGTGGGGTCACGGCATCTCGGGCGACGACCCCATCCTGCTGCTCCGCTCGAACGAGGCGGCGAGCGCTCAGGTCCTCGAGGTGCTCTCCATCCAGCAGTACCTGCGACGGTGCGGCTTCCGCTTCGACGTCGTCCTGCTCGACGAGGGCCCCTCCGGCTACATGGGCGAGGGCGCCGACGCGGTCCGCCGCTTGCTCCAGGAGGCGGGCGCGCTCGACTGGCTGAACCGGCGCGGCGGCGTCTTCGTGCTCGCCGTCGACCAGCTCGACCCCGAGGCCCGCCTCCGCCTCGAAGGGGCGGCGCGCGTCTGGCTCGACGGCAAGCAGGGGGCGCTCGCGGGCCAGCTCACGCGCCACCCGGGCGGTCCTCCGCCCTTGCCGCGCTTCGCGCCCAACGCGCCCGTGGAGCCGTCGCCGAGCGGACGCATGCCCGCGTGCCCGGAGCTCGTCTTCGACAACGGCTTCGGCGGATTCACCAAGGACGCGCGCGAGTACGTCGTGCGGTCGACGAGCCGTTCGAGGACGCCCATGCCTTGGTGCAACGTGCTCGCGAACGCGGAGGTCGGCTGCCTCGTCAGCGAGTCGGCGCTCGGCTGCACGTGGTCGGTCAACAGCGGCGAGCACCGCCTCACGCCGTGGCGCAACGATCCGCTGAGCGACACTCCATCCGAGGTGCTCTACCTGCGCGACGAGGAGAGCGCCGAGGTCTGGTCCACCACGCCGCTGCCGGCGGGCCCCCCGCAGGGGACCTTGGTGCGGCACGGCGCCGGCTACACGGTCTTCGCGAGCGAGCACCAGGGCCTCGTCCAGGAGCTCGCCGTCTTCGTCGCGCCGGATGCCCCCGTCAAGATCGCGCGGCTGCGCCTCACGAACCGCACCGACCGCCACCGCCGCCTGACCGCGACGTACTACGCCGAGTGGGTGCTCGGCACGAGGCGCGAGGAGCACCGATCCCACGTGCGCTGCGTGCACGACGCCGGCCTCGGCTGCTTGCTCGCCTCGAGCTCCTGGGAGGCCGAGTTCGACGGCCGCGTCGCCTTCCTCTCGTCGGATCGGCCGACCCACGGCTTCACCTGCGACCGCGAGGAGTTCCTGGGTCGCGGCGGCTACGAAGCGCCCGACGCCCTCGGGCGCTGGGGACTGTCGGGCAACACCGCGGCCGGCGTCGATCCCTGCGCGGCGTTGCAGACCCACCTCGAGATCGGGCCCGGCGAATCGCTCGAGACTCACTTCGTCCTCGGCGACGCCGAGGGCCGCGACGAGGCGCTCGCGTTCGCCAGGCGCTACCGCGAGAGGCGCGTCGCCGACGAGGCGTGGGTCGCGCTCGGGAAGTACTGGGACGGCGTCCTCGGCGCCGTGCGCGTGTCGACGCCCGACCCGGCGCTCGACGCGATGCTCAACCGCTGGCTCTTGTACCAGGCGCTCGCGTCGAGGATCCTCGGCCGGACCGGCTTCTATCAGTCGAGCGGCGCCATCGGCTTCCGCGACCAGCTTCAGGACGTCCTCGCGCTGATCCACGCCGACCCTGGTCGCGTCCGGGCGCACCTGCTCGAGGCGGCCTCCCACCAGTTCGAGCACGGCGACGTCCTGCACTGGTGGCACCCGCCGTCCGGGCGCGGGGTGCGCACGCGCTGCTCGGACGACATGCTCTGGCTGCCCTACGTGGCCAGCGAGTACGCGCTCGCGACCGGCGACCTCGCAGTCTTCGACGAGCGCGCTCCCTTCCTCACCGGCGAGCCGCTCCGTCGCGAGGAGCACGATCACTACGGGCACTTCGAGCGCGGGGTGGCCGGTCCGCTGTTCGATCACTGCGTGCGCGCCCTCGAGGCGGGCTTCACCCAGGGCCCGAGAGGTCTACCGCTGATGAAGGGCGGAGACTGGAACGACGGCATGAACCGCGTCGGCGCTGCGGGCATCGGCGAGAGCGTGTGGCTCGGCTGGTTCGTCTACGCGACGGCGATGCGGTTCGCCGAGGTCTGCGAGCGACGAGGCTTGCGCGCGGACGCCCAGCGGTGGCGGGACCGGGCACGACAGCTCGCGCTCGCTATCGAGTCCCACGCCTGGGACGGCGCCTGGTACCTGCGCGCGTTCGACGACCACGGCTCGCCGCTCGGCTCCTCGTCCTCGCGCACGTGCCGCATCGACTCCATCGCCCAGTCGTGGGCCGCGATCTCGGGCGCCGCGGACGAACAGCGAGCGCGCCAGGCGCTGCGGGCGGCCGACGAGCTGCTCGTCCGCGAGCAGGACGGGGTCGTGCTCCTGCTCGCTCCCCCGTTCGACGGCTCCGAAACAGACCCGGGGTACATCCGCGCGTACCCGCCGGGCGTGCGAGAGAACGGCGGCCAGTACACGCACGCCGCGGCCTGGCTCGGATGGGCGCACGCCGAGCTCGGCGACGCGGACGGGGCGGAGCGCATCTTGCGAATCATCAACCCGGTGCTCCATGGCCGCACCGCGAAGGAGGTGGCGCGCTACCTCGTCGAGCCCTACGCCCTCGCCGGCGACGTCTACGGCGCGTCGCCCTACGTTGGGCGCGGAGGCTGGTCCTGGTACACGGGCTCGGCGGCGTGGACGTGGCGGCTCGGCGTCGAGCGGCTCCTCGGGCTGCGCAGGGAGGGCGGTGCGCTGCGGATCGATCCGTGTATTCCACACGCATGGGACGGTTTCGAGGCGTGGGTGCGCGTCGGCGATCGGGAGGTGCACGTCGTCGTCACGAACCCGGACCACGTGAGCCGCGGGGTCGCCGAGGCGACGATCGACGGCGCGCCCGCCGACGCGAGCCGCGTGCTCGTCGCGGCGACGAGCGCTGCGCGCGAGGTGCACGTCCGGCTGGGACGCGCGCGCGCCGCGAGGGACGCGGGGCTGCGCGCGGCGATCTGACCGCGCGCGACCCGTCGCGAGCCTCGCGGCCTCCGGCGAGTCGGGCCACGGGCGTTGCGCCTTTTGTCGTCCGGAAGCAACGGCACGGAACATGCTGGCACCACGGCGATGCTTCTTCGATGGGCGGTGACCTTGCTTCTCGGGACCTCGGCGTGCTCGGCCGCCGTGGCGCCTTTCTCGGGAGATGCGGCGACCTCGCCGCCACCGGACGCCTCGGGCGACGTCACGCACTCTGCCGAAGCGGGGATCGCCGATGCACCACCGGACGCGCCCGATCCATGCGCTCCCATCCCCAACGCGACGTACACCACCACGAGCGTGACGCCCGAGACCCCCTCCCCGGCGACGCAGGGCGACATCAACCTGCTGCTCCGCAAATGGCAGCCCGCGGCCGGACAGACGGCCGGCCTCGTCGGCATCAGCGGCCCCACCGACAGCCTTGCGCCTCGCCTCTACACGCTCTTCACCGATGACCGCGATCCCGTCTTCTCGGGCGTCTACCAGGTGCAGGGCTGGGACTGGGGCTGCAACTGCGCGAGCGCCTACATGACCGACCCGGCCGTGACCATGGCCGGCTTCGCCATGAAGCCCGCCGAGATCGTGGAGCTGCCCACCTCGGGCTACGACATCGGCGGCGGCATGCAGGCCCTCGTGCTCTACGCGACGACCGAAACGATCACGCTCAAGTACACGCGCAACGACGACGTCGTGAACGGCTACACGATCCACCTCGCGAACGTGTGCGTCGAGCCGAGCCTGCTCGCCCTCTACGACCAGAGCAACGCAGCCGGGCGCACGTCGCTCCCCGCCCTGGCGGGCAATCAGCCGCTCGGGCGCGTGCGAGGCGCCGAGCTGCTCGTGACGATCCGCGACACGGGTTCGTGGATGGACCCCCGCTCGAGCAAGGACTGGTACCAGCACTGATGCGCACCACCCTCTTCGCACTCGCTCTCGCCGCCGCCGCCCCGCTGGGGTGTTCGTCCGGGGATTCGCCCGCGACCGATGCGGGGACGGATTCGGCGCCGGTCGCGGACGCGCACGCCGCCGGAGACGCCCTGGCGGACGCCGCGCCGCCGCCGCCGTTCCACTGCGATCCCGCCGCGGCGACGTCCCCCGTGCTCGCCGGCACCTTCCTCTTCGATCCCGCCGACCCTCACCCGGGCGATACGATCACGGTGCTGGTCAAGTCGGCCAACTACAAGCAGGCCAACGCGCCCAAGATGACGCTCGACGCGACGAGCGCGAACGGGACCTCCACTCAGGACGTCACCATCATGTCCGGCGGCGCCGGCGTCATCTACTACTACGCCGTTCCCGACGTCCCGCTCGGCGACGTGTGCCTGCTCACGCACATCAACGGCGCCGCGGAGCTCGCCGGCAAGATCACCGTCACGCCGCGCCCGGCGCCGGCGCCCAGCCCTCAGGGCGTCTACAAGGTGGAGAGCAACCACCAGTTTTCGTGCCAGGAGCAGGTGCCGTGGGGCAACGAGTTTCACGTCGCGGTGCTCGACGCGCAGGGCAACGGCGTGCCCGGGGCGGTGGTGAGCGTGCGCCTGCCCGACACGACCGACGTCGCCAGCATCAAGAACGCCGGCACCAACCCGGTGCCGAAGACGCTCACGATGGATTCGTCAGGGCACTACGACGACTACTTCTGGTGGCCGAGCAACAACAACGGCTTCACGATCTTCGATCTCTCGGTCCAGGGCGCGGCGAGCGACGTGGCGACCGAGATCTCGAGCGGCTGGTGGGAGACGGACGACACGGGCTGTCGCTATTGCGACCCGTCGCAGCCCATCAACGTCTACGGGCACTGGTCGCACCGCATCGTCTTCAAGCTCGATGCGAGCGCGACCGACGCGTGCGTCGTGCCTTCCGACCATGCCGGCATGTCCGCCTGCCCGAGCCACGGCCATGCCTATCACCACCCGACCCATCAGGCCTGCTGGCAGGCCAAATAGCTACAGCGGGGGCGGCCCGACGCTCTTCTTGCCCTTCTTGGCGGCCGCGAGCGCGTGCGTGAGCGCCTTCTCGAACAGGCGCCGATCGCCGTACGCGACGACGGCGTTGTTCATCGCGATCGACACGAGCGCGACGCCCATCGACACGACCTTGCTGCGCGTGAACACGTGCACGGACGCGACGTCGTGGCGGATGCGCATGTACCAGTTGGCGAACATCGGCCGCACGCGCGGCTCGTAACCCGTCGCCTGCTCCCAGTCGTGGAAGACGTCCGGGTGCTCGCCGTCCGCGATGGCGGCGTCGACCCACGCGATGATGCGCTCGGCGATGTCGACCGTGGCGTAGCCCCGAACCACGGTGTGCACGATGCCGCGCGCCGGACGCGAGAGGCGCACCGAGCCTCGGTCGGTCTCGAGTTCGTCCGCGAGCGGGTGGGGAGGCATCCGAGCGGTCGAGGATAGCAAAAAGCTCAGAGCGTGCTCGCGCCGAAGGTGTCGCACTCGGCCTCGTTCGACGAGTCGTAGCCGCGCTTGAGCCAGCGGAGGCGCTGTGCCGCGGTGCCGTGCGTGAACTTCTCCGGTCTGACCCGCCCCGTCTCCTCGCGCTGGAGCACGTCGTCGCCGATGCGCGACGCGGCCTCGAGCGCCGACTCGATGTCGCCGCGCTCGAGCAGTCCACGGCGCCCCGCCGAGCTCGCCCAGACGCCGGCGTAGCAGTCCGCCTGCAGCTCGAGGCGCACCGAGGCGCCGCTTTCACCGACGACGTGCCCTTGCGTGCCGCGCGCGGAGGTGCCGAGGAGCTTCTGCACGTGGTGGCCCACCTCGTGGGCGATCACGTACGCCCGCGCGAACTGCCCCTTCGCGCCGAGCTGGGTGCTCAGCACGCGGAAGAAGCCGAGGTCGATGTACACCTTCTCGTCGCCGCCGCAGTAGAAGGGCCCCGTCGCCGCGTCGCCGTAGCCGCAGGCCGTGGGCGTCTGGTCGGTGAAGAGCACCAGCTTGGCGTGACGGTACTGGCGGTGCTGCGCGGAGAAGTCCTCCTCCCAGAACTTCTGCGCGTCGTCCAGGACGAACGCGACGAAGTGCGCGTCGGTGTCGCCCGCCGGGAGCGTCGACGTGGCCGTGCCGCGCGGGCCCGAGGTGGCGGCCGGGCCGATCAAGCCGAGCTGCTTCGCGGCGACGTAGCCGACCAGCCCGAGGATGACGATGATCCAGCCGTAGCGAGTGCGCAGCAGGATCGACAGCAGGAAGCCGATCAGGCCGCTGCCGCCGCCACCACCGCCCTCGCGCCGCCGGTCTTCGACGTCGTCACTCTGGTAGTTCGGATCGTATTTCATGAAGGGTGTCTCCCCCCACGCACGTGCTCGGCTTGTGCTCGGCCGTGCTCGGCGAGTCGGGAGGGCGCAGTTTACACGAGTCGCCTGCGCGCGGCCTTGCGCGCAAGCCTGCGCGCGTGCGTGCCCCCTCCGGCGGTCGGCTTCGCCGCCCGCGAGGGGGTTGGTTTGCGCGTGGGGGGCGGAAGCGACCGGCTGAGCGGCGCGTTTGTTCGCGCGATGCGATGCTCGTTCTTGCTGTTCGTGGGACTGGTGGGGTGCCATACGCCCACGCGGCCCGTCGCTACCGAGGCCGTCGAGCGGCCCGCGGGGCCGAGTGTGGCCGATTCGGGTACGAGCCGGAGTCCGGGCCCGATCGCGAGCGTTACCGCGAGCACGGAGACCGATGCGGGCGCGGACGGCACATCGCGTGGCGCTCACTACGAGCGGGCCGCAACATTCGGGGCGATGGAGTGGGGCTTCGAAGGCGAGGACGTCGTCGCGCGTGGGCCGGGACGAGCTACGCGGTTCGAACCGCCCGATGGCGGCCAGTTCGCTTCCGGTGGCCAGTCGGGCCGTCCGAGCTGCGCCTTTCTCGACGCCACGCACGCCTGGTGCCCCGTCCTCGTGGGGCCGTCGCCACGGAGACTCGACGTCTTCCGCACCACCGACGGCGGCGCGGACTGGGCTTCCTCGCACCTAGCGGGCCCCGGCTTCACTGACTGGCCGCTGGGGCCGTGGGCGACGCTGACCTTCCGCGACGCGCAGCACGGCAACGCGACCGTCGTCGATCCGCCGCAGCACCACAACGGCCACCGTGAGACTACGTGGCGCTACGTGACACGCGATGGGGGCAAGACGTGGTCGCTCGTCCAGACGAAGTCACGCTGCTTGGACCCCACGGAGCACTGCCTTCACGGCTAGATGCCGCCTCCGTCTCCGCCCCTGACTACGTCTCCGTCTCTGATTCCGAAGCCGAACGCCGCCGACGCCAACGTGCGACGCGACGATGACCCGCGTCGGGCCAAAAACCAAATCGCTGCGCAAAGCCGCTCCACCCCTGCACGCGCCCGCCGCCAGGCGCTCCATCCGACACGCGTGAAGGCCGCCCCGATGGGTCGATCCTCCGCCGCTCTCATCACATTCTCCTTCACTTTTCGCGCCGACCTCGTTGACAATCGTGCGAAACTCCCTAAATGTTGCCCAATTCAAGTGCATCGACGACGTCGATCTCCTCAGCTCGACCTTCCTCTTCCGTGCACCTGGGGCGGCAAGCGCGCCCGTGCCGGTCGCAAGCCAAGGCCGGGTCGGCGTGACGTGGCCCATCGCGCGCGGCCGGTCCATCGGGCTGCGCATCCGGTGCACGTCACCCTGCGGGCGCGCGCCGGCCTGCCCCCGCTCCGCGATCGGGCGATCTTCCTCGAGATGCGCGAGGCCATTCGCGCCGCGTCGCGCTCGCCCGCGGTGGGGTCAGCCTTTCGCGTCGTGCAGTTTTCCGTGCAGAACGACCACGTCCACTTCATCGTCGAAGCGCACGACGCCGATCACCTCGGCCGGGGCGTCCAAGGGCTCGCCATTCGCCTCGCCCGCGCCATCAACAGCGTGCTGGCCTGCGCCGGCAAGGTCTGGGGCGATCGCTACCACGCCCGCGACCTGCGCACGCCGCGCGAGGTGCGGACGGCGCTCGTCTACGTGCTGATGAACGCGAAGAAGCACCTGCGCCGCGCACCAAGAGACTGGATCGACGAGCTGTCCTCGGCGCCCTGGTTTGATGGCTTCAGGGGTGGTGAGGCCGCGCCGGCGCCTCTCGAGGAGCCCCCGGTGGTCCTTTCCCGGACGTGGCTCGGCGCGACGGGTTGGCGGCGGTGCGGTCTCGTCCGCATCGACGAGGCTCCCGCGTGATCTCGCATGATCGATCGAGAGCTCGTCTCGGTCACTCGCCGTAACCGTTCGGGAGCTCTACCTCGCCGGTACGACGCGCCGGGGCGAAGTCGGTCTGCACGGCCACGAGCCGGTCGATGACAATCGCGTACACGACCCCGTCAGGCGCCACGGCGAAGGGCTGTCCGAAAGCCTCTTTCTGGCTCACGTCGATGCTCCAGGCCACCGACCCGTCCGGTTCGACGCGGGCGAGGAAGGTCGTGTGGCGCGCATCATCGTAGAAGAGGTCGAGATACGAGCCATCGGCCGCCCAATGGCTCGTGGAAGTGCCCGTCATCGGAACGAGGTCTTCGCGCTTCCACGCCAGCTTGCGATCGACAAATCGTGCGACCCAATTGAACTGCTTCGTGCTCCAGATGGAATCGTCGGGCGCGAGGCGAAATCCGGCACCGGGCAAACCCGTAGTCGGGATGGCAACATCCACCGCCCCCAAGAGCTGCCCACCTTGCCAGAGGGCGGCTCGCTCCGTCGGCCAATCCCCACAGTAGCCGTCCAGCGTTCCCTCGACGACGAGGACGAGCGCCGGGTCCTGCGTTCCTGCGACCCTTGCCCTCGGAAGTGCGTTGCTAGGTGCTGGCTCGCTGCGCGGCAATGTCTGGACAATGGAGCCATCGGCTGACAACTGGGTCGGGTCGCCGTCGAGATAGAAGCTCACCCATGCCGTGCCATTCGGCTGCGGGATGACTTCTGGTGTGGTGATGCCAAGAACACAAGAACCCGTGGCGGGCTGCACGATCGTCCGACTCCACAGAGGTCGCTGCCCACGACAGCTCGCGAGCACGCCCCAGGGACGCCCGCTGAAGAGTATGGGCCCACCTCGCACCGGGAACGCAGAGGAGAGACCATCTGGCGAGGCCCACGCATCGAGGAGCTGCCCATCCGGATCCAAGCGGAGGAAGATCGTCTGGCTCGTGCTCCAGTCGTTGTTTGCACCTGCCGCGCGCCAGTTCGTGGTGCCACCCACGATTCCGACCGCATCGGGCCCCACGGAGAGCGATGGCAGCAGGTCGCAGAGCGGCCGGCTGCGCCAGCGCAAGGAGCCGCTGCGATCGTACGTCGCGATCGTGAAGTAGTCGCTGACGCTCGACTCGGGGTGATACTCGGCGATCCAGATGGATCCGTCGATGCTGACCACGGGCTCGCCCCACATCTGCGGATCGCCAGTCGTTCGCCACAGCTCGTGGGGAGCGCCAGGCGGCGGCGTGGTCCAAGTCTCGCGCCGTGGTGGATCGCTCCAGCCCTCGCATGGAGTCGAGTCGATCACACGGAGTCCAACCGGAGAGGTTTGAGGCGTGATCGGGCGGGGCAGCTCGTCATCCAGACAATCTGGCGGAAACGGTAGGCCAGTCTCGACGGCCGCGTCGACCGGTGCCGGCTCGACTTCGAGGCCTGTCCGCGAGCACGCGACGCTGAACATCGCGGTCATCATGGCAACCCAGGCCCACCGCGGTGCGAATGCCAAGACCATTGCCCCTCGGCATCGAGTATAGCTCCGTCCGCCTCGGTCTCCCTCACCGCCTCGCCGGCGTAACGCTCACTGCACGCGCCCCGCTCGCGTCGAGGTCGATCACCGTCGGCGCGCGCTCACACTCCCACGTCGTCACGTTCGCGAGGAGCGTCGGCCCGTCCTGCCACACGCCGCCGTCCTGGTGGATGTGACCGAACATGTGCAGCTTCGGCCGGACGACGCGCACGCGCGCGAGCAGATCCTCGCAGCCGAGGCGGCCCGCGACGGGACCCGTGTCGCCGATGCCGAGCGGCGGGCCGTGCGTGATGAGGACGTCGACTCCCTCGGGGATGAGCGCCCATTTCTCCGCGAGGGCGCGGCCGCGCGGCAGGTTGAACGCCCAGTCGTTGAACTCGGGCTGCCACGGGCTCCCCCAGAAGCTCACGCCATCGATCGTCGCGCCCGCATCCTGCAAGTAGACGAAGTCGCCCGCGAGCGCGCGCGCCTCGTCCGGGTGCTCGACGAACGCGAAGTCGTGGTTGCCGGCGATGAGGACCTTGTGGCGATGGGGGAGCGCGCGGATCCAGTCGAGCGCGCGACGCAGCTCGTCGAGGCTGCCGCCCTGGCACATGTCGCCCGCGTGCACGAACACGTCCCCGTCCGGCACGACCAGCTCGTCGTGGAACAGGTGCGTGTCCGCGACGGCGACGATGCGCACGGGAGTGGTCAGCCCTTGGTCGCGGCGCCGTGCGCGGTCTCTTCGTAGACGATGCCCTTGAACGTCCGCTTGGCGCTGTTGAGCTGCCACTCGCCCGCGAAGAGCACCACCGCGCGGTTGCGCACGTCGAGGGCGGGCACGCCGACGCGCTCGCGATCGAACGCGCGCAGGTCCACCGGCTGGCCGTCCTCGCGCGACACCCACCGCGCGAACTCGACCTGCATCGGCTCGAGCCGCACGTCGACGTCGTACTCGTTCTTGAGCCGGTACTTCACGACCTCGAGCTGCAGCCGCCCGACCGCCCCGAGCATGATGTCCCCGAAGAGTCCCTCCGCCGGGCGATAGAGCTGGATCGTGCCCTCCTGCGCGAGCTGCTCGAGCCCCGACTTGAGCTGCTTGCGCCGCATCGGGTCCGCCATCACCGCGCGCACGAAGTGCTCCGGCGCGAAGCTCGGGATCTCCTCGTAGGAAAACTCGGGACCGCTCGTGATGGTGTCGCCGATCTCGAAGATGCCCGGATCGTAGACGCCCATCACGTCGCCCGCGAAGCCCTCCTCGACGATGTTGCGCTCCTGCGCGAGGAACGTGGTCGGGTTGGCGAGGCGGATCTCCTTGTGCGTCCGCACGAGCTTCACCTTCATCCCGCGATCGAAGTGCCCGGAGCACACGCGCAAG
>DATIQP010000876.1:0-6508 GCA_035470765.1 Polyangiaceae bacterium
CGAGGTGCGCGTGCGCATCCGCGCGACCGCCGTCAACCGCGCCGACCTGTTGCAGCGCATGGGCCTGTATCCCCCTCCGCCGGACGCGCCGCAGGACATCCCCGGCCTCGAGCTCGCGGGCGAGATCGACGCGGTCGGCGAAGGCGTCACGGAGCTGCGCGCGGGCGAGCGCGTCTTCGGCATCGCGTCCGGCGGAGCATATGCGGAGCTGATCGTGCTGCCCGCGCGCGCGGTCGCGCGGATGCCGCCGTCGCTCGACTTCGTGCGAGGCGCGGCCGTGCCCGAGGCGTTCCTCACGGCGTACGACGCGATGGTCCTGCAGGCCGGGCTGACGGCCGGCGAGAACGTGCTCGTGTCCGCGGTCGGCAGCGGCATCGGGACGGCGGCGGTGCAGATCGCGCGGGCGATCGGGGCGCGCCCGTTCGGCACGGCGCGCACGAAGGACAAGCTCGATCGGGCGAGGGCCCTCGGGATGGTCGACGGCGTCGTCCCCGAGCAGGGCCGCTTCGCCGACGCGGTCGCCAAGCTCACCGGCGGCGGCCCCCACGTGGTGCTCGAGCTCGTCGGCGGCGCCTACGTAGGCGAGGACGTGCTCTGCGCCAGGCCGCGCGCGCGCATCGTCCTGGTCGGCCTCATGGCGGGCGCCCGCGCCGACCTCGATCTCGGCATGCTCCTGCGCAAGCGGCTCACCCTGCGCGGCACCGTCCTGCGGGCGCGCCCGCTCGAGGAGAAGATCGCCGCGGCCCGCGTCCTCGAAGACAACCTCGCGCCGCTCTTCGCGGAGGGCAAGCTCGCGCCGGTGATCGATCGCGTGATGCCGCTCGCGCAGGTGCGCGAGGCTCACGAGCTCATGGCGAAGAACGAGACCTTCGGCAAGGTCGTGCTCGAGGTCCCCTGACCGCGGCTCAGTGGTTGCGCGCGTGCTCCAGGCAAAGGTTGCGCGCGACGCCGCCGCACTTCTCGCACGAGCAGACGCGGATGTCCGCGCCCTGGTCCTCGCTCGCGCCGCAGATGGCGCAGCGCCGGCCGCCGGTCGGCTTGGCGGGCTCGGCCATCGAGGCACGCCGCGCCCGCTGGCGGACCTCGACGCGCCGCGACTTGAAGAAGTTGCCCCAGTGCCCCGCGAAGAACAGCACGTAGTTGCCCGTGGCTGCGAGGATGGCGGCGCGCGCGCCCCAGCCGCCCATCAAGAACGCGTAGATCAGCCCGATCGCGCTGAGCAGCCCGAGCCACTTCACCTTCAGAGGCAAGATGAAGAAGACGTAAATGACGTAGTCGGGAAAGAGCGTCGCGAAGGCCAGGAAGAGCGTCGTCGCGAGGTACTCGTTGGTGGCCGCGCTGCCGCTGATGATCGCGGCGATCGTCGTGCCGATCATGCCGACGATCCAGAAGAGGTTGTACTTGAACGCGCCCCACTCGTTCTCGAGGTTGGTGCCCATCAGCCAGACGAAGTACAGGGCGACGAGCATCACCAGGGGCTTGGGCAGCCCGCACATCGACGCGTCGGGCGGAAGGAAGAGGTACGTGAACAGGCGCCAGACCTGGCCGTGCTTCACCATGTTCAGGTCGAGCACGAGCGCGTTCTGGAACTCGGGCTTGGCCATCGACAGCACGAACACCGCGGCCATGCCGAAGACGATGAGGTACGTGAGGTTCGGGATCGCAAAGCGGCCGAGCCGCCGTTCGAGCCGAGCGAGCAAGCGATCCATCGGCCACCGGCTAGCACGCCTTGGCGTGCTGCTCAAACGTCAGTTCTTGGGAGCCCCACACTGCACCCAGGTCGTCACGGTGGCGAGGTCGCCGGACGACATCGGGCCGGAGCCGAGCGTGTTGTCGGGGAAGGGCATCTGGGCGAGGCCGCACGCCGGAGAAGAGACGTTGCACACGAACGTCGACGCGTCGGGGTCGGTCGAGCAAGGGTTCACGTACGGCTTGCCGCTGATCATGTACCCGAGCATGTTCAGGTAGGCGTTGTCGGGATCGGCGAGCTGCGGCTGGTAAGAAGTGCCGCCGTGGCACTTCGCGTCCGAGCAATGCCACGTGCCGCTCATCTTCGGCCAGATGTCGTTCGTGTAGCTCACCGTGCAGGCGCCGGCGTCGATGGGGCCCTGTCCGTTGCACAGCCCCGCGGCGTCGATGGCGCCGGCCTCCGCGGGCGGAGGCGTGGGGAGGTTGTCCTTGCTCAAGCCGGAGTGGGGACCGTACTTCGTGTCGACGGTGAGGTCGCACGCGGCGAGTGCCGCGAGCGGGAGCCCCAACGTGCACGCCGCCACCACCACCCGCGCTCTGGCCCTGACCATGCCCGATTCTGAAAGCACCGGGCGTACCGACGCAAGCTCGCCGTCGAAGCCCCGCGTTTTCCGCTCGAATCGACGTGGCGCCTGGGAAAACGACGATCCAGGCGACGGGCAAGCATGGACCAGGGCGCCGCGACGGCGTGGCGGAAATTCACGCAAAATCGCGACTTTTTGGAGGTCGCTTGGGCTGGCCCGCAACCTGCAAAACCGGGGGTGGAGGTCAAGATGACTACCCCGTCTCGCCTGCTCTTCGGGTTGCTCGCTGCCGTCGCCCTCGCCGCCGCGAGCGGCTGCGCCTCGGTCGCCCCGTACGAGCGTGGCACGCTCGCGCATCCCTCCATGACGCCCGACGACATGTCGACGGCCTTCGACGAGCACGTCCGCGCGGTCTCCGAAGGAGCCAGCGGCGGCTTCGGCGGCGGCGGCGGCGGTTGCGGATGTAACTGAGTGATCCAAATCGGGAACGGTTCCGCTACCGTAGCGCCGTGATCCGCTCGGCCCTCGCGACCCCCTGCCGCTGGCGCCGGCCGATCGAAGTCGTGCTCCTCGTGCTTGCGTGCCTCCTCGGGGCGGAGGCGCCCGTCCTCGCGGGCGGCGAAGACACGGCGGTCCTGGCCACCGTCCAGAAGGTCATGTCGGACGAGTACGCGACGGCCGCCTTCGGCGATGCCCGCCACAAGCTCCAGGAGGCGCTCGACAAGTGCCGGCGTGGCCGCTGCGCGGCGAACACGCGCGCCCAGGTGCTCATCGCGCTGGGCATGGTCGGCTCGCAGCTCGGTCAAGGCGACGAGGCCCGCGCACAGTTCGCCGCGGCGCTTCAGGCCAACCCGAACGCCCGCCTGCCGTCGGCGGGGACCACGCCGAGCATCCGGCTCCAGTTTGCCGACGCGCAGAAGACCGTCGGCATCGCCGCGGCGACGCCGGCAGCGTCCTCCGCGCCGCCGCCCCCCGCGACCTCGCCGCCCCCGCCGCCTCCTCCTCCTGCGCCGACGCCTCCTCCGCAGCCGGCCGCAGCCGACGTCGCCGAGGCCCCTGCCGCGCCGGCGTCGCGTCCCGCGCACATCCCCGGCTGGGGCAGCACCGAGGCGTTCGAGCTCGCGAGCGCGGGCCTCAAGGCCGACCTCGCCGGCGACCTCGGCGAGTGCATCGCGAAGGACAAGGAGTCGCTCAAGATCGAGGAGCAGCCGCGCACGCGCCTCCACCTCGCCTCGTGCGAGCGGCGTAGCGGCAAGCTCATCGACGCGCTGCGCGACACGCAGAAGGCGCTCGAGGACGGCATCCAGAAGCGCGACGCGCCCGTCATGCGCGCGGCGCGCGAGCGCGTGGAGGATCTGCTCGGGCGCATCCCGCACGTCACCTTCCAGCCGCCTCCCGGCGTCACGGATCTCGAGGTCGCGTTCGACGATCGCCCCGTACCGGCGGCCGCCCTCACCAAGCGCTTCTCGATCGATCCCGGCAAGCACCACGTCAAGGCGAGCGGAACCCAGAACGGCATCCCGCTCGAGTTCGAGCAGGACTACGACGTCAAGGAGGGCGAGCTTCTCACGGTCGCCATCACGCTCAAGTCGCAGGCGCCCGAGTATCTGACGCCGGGGCAGCTCAAATGCATGCTCGCGGCGAAGAACCAGGAGGACGTGGTCAAGTGCCTGCCGCAGAACCAGAAGAACCTGGTCGTCAAGGCCGGCTTCGACGTCAGCGGCTACACCGACACCAACTCGGTCAACGTCCTGTCGCCGAGCATCAACGGATCGGTGAGCTCGCCGACCGCGGGCTGGAACGTGGGCGGCAGCTTCCTGCTGGACGTCGTCACCGCCGCGTCGCCGGACATCGTGTCGATGGCGTCGCCCGCGTACCGCGACCGCCGCTACGCCGGCACGCTGGCGGGCGGATACAAGCGGGGGCTCTACGGCGGGCAGGCCAACGCCGGCTTCTCGACGGAGAACGACTACACCTCGATCTTCGGTGGCCTCACGCTGACGGCCGATCTGCACGACAAGCTCATCACCCCGCACCTGTCGTACAACTTCTCGCACGACACCATCGGCCGAACGGGCACGCCGTGGGAGGTCTTCCACCACAACCTCGACACGAGCACGATCGACGCCGGCGCCACGTTCGTCATGTCGCCCACCGTCCTCCTCAGCGTCGACGCGACCGCCGGTTTCGAGCGAGGCGACCAGTCGAAGCCCTACCGCTACATCCCGATGTTCGCGCCGGACATCGCCTCTCGCGTGCCCGTCGGCGCGACGGTCGATCTCGTGAACGCCTACCGCCTGCCGATGCGGCCGCTCGAGCAGCTGCCGACGTCCCGGGACCGCTACGCGCTCGGCCTGCGCCTCGCCAAGCGGTTCACCGCGCAGAGCGCGACGCTCCGCCTCGATCAGCGCCTCTACTACGACACCTGGGGCACGCTCGCGACGACGACCGACGGCCGCTGGGTGCAGGACATCGGCAAGCAGCTGCGTGTCTGGCCGCACGTGCGCCTCAACGCGCAGACCGGCACGAGCTTCTACCAGCTCGCGTACTCGGCCGTGCTCAACGCCGACGGGAGCATCACCCTGCCGCTGTTCCGCAGCGACGATCGCGAGCTCGGCCCGCTCATCACGCTGACCGGAGGCGGGGGCTTGCGCCTCGCCGTGACGGCGCCAGACTCCAAGACGCAGATCGGCGTCAACGTCGCCGGCGACGTCATGTACACCCGGTTCTTCAACGCGCTCTTCGTCACCATGCGGACGGCGGTCTACGGCACCGTCGGCGTCGATATGGAGTTCGACTGATGAAGCGGACACGACTCCTCTTCGCGTTCCTCGCCGCCGTCGCGTGCGGCGATCCGGTCACGGACGGCGCGATCAACGCGCTCGGCGGCGAGCTGCCGAACGTGCCCGTCGGCGAGTATCACCGTGCCGGCCAGCCGTGCGTCGATTGCCACAGCCCCTCCGGGCCCGCGTCGGGCTCGCCGTTCTCGGTCGCCGGCACCATCTTCGCGCAGCCGAGCAACCCCACCGGCGTCGACCAGGCGACCATCGCCATGACGGACACGACCGGCTCGAAGTTCACCGTCACCACGAACTGCGTCGGCAACTTCTTCGTCAAGCGCGCGGACTGGGATCCGTCGTTCCCCATCTTCGTGCGCGTCTACAAGAACGGCCTCGCGCGGACGATGCAGGGGCAGATCGGCCGCGAGCGCTCGTGCGCGAACTGCCACAAGGACCCGCAGACCGCCTACGAGGCCCTCTCGGCCGTCGGCCACATCTACATGTACCTGGACGGCGACACGCCGCCGCCCGCGTCCAGCAACTGCCCCGTCAGCCCCGTGGTGAAGAGCCAATGAGCGCGCGCCCCACGCTTCGACCTCTGCTCGCGGTCACTTGCACCTTCGCCCTCGCCGGCGCGCTCGGCGCCGTCGTCACGTCCACTGGCTGCGCCGCCGATCTCACGTACCCGGACGGCGGCCTCCGCGTCACGACCGTTCTCGCGCCCGATCAGACCGAGTTCACCACCGTCAGCCCCGTCTTCGAGCGCCGCTGCGCCACGCTCGACTGCCACGGCCAGGAGGGCCGCCCGCTCCGCATCTACAGCGGCCGCGGGCTGCGCCTGCCGAACGACGCGGGCAACGTCCCGGGCTCGGGCGACACGACGCCTGCCGAGATCACCGCCAACTACCGCGCCGTCATCGGCCTCGAGCCGGAGGAGATGTCGCGCGTGGTCGCCGGCGAGGACCCGCCGCGCACGCTGCTCATCCTCGCCAAGCCGCTCATGCTCCAGGCGCACAAGGGAGGGCCGGCGCTGGCGCCGACCAACGATCCCGGCGAGACGTGCATCACGAGCTGGCTGCTCGGCGGCGGCGTCGACAAGCAGGCCTGCAGCGACGCGATCAAGGGCCTGTAGCGCTCAGGGCTGCACGCGCACGCGCGCGCCGTCGACGACGTCGTCGCCCGGATGGCGCACGACGACGTCGCCCGGCTTCAGCTCTCCGCGCACGTGCGTCTCCTTGCCGTCCGTGTCGACCACGTCCACCGGAACGAAGCGCACGCGGTCACCGTCGACGCGCGCCACCATGAACTTGCCCTCCGATTCGAGGAGCGTGTCGGCCGGCACCGCGAGGGCCTCGGGCATGGCCAGCGAGAGCTTCACGCGGACGATGCTGCCCGGGTAGAAGCCGGGCCGCGCGTTGTCGATCTCGATCTCGGTGAGCATCGTCCGGGTGCGAG
>DATIQP010000877.1:0-11245 GCA_035470765.1 Polyangiaceae bacterium
GTGGTAGGCCGCGAGCTCCTCGTTGTTCGCGTCGATCGCGGCGTCCATGTCGTCCTCGGCGATGGCGTAGCCGTAGCCCGCCCAGCCCTTGGCCAAGAGGAAGAGCGCGTCGGTGTTGTCCGGCGCGAGGCGGTGCATGCCTTCGAACTGCGCGAGGCCGGCGCCGACCGCGCTGCGGGCCATCTCGAAATCGCCGATGGTGTCCATCGCGCTCGAGCCCTGCCGCGTGGACGCGATCTGACCGTTGGTGAGCATGGCCTTGATGCACGCCGACGAGCCCATGGCGAGGCCGACGGTGAGGGCGAACGAGAGGAGGCGGGTGCGCATGGTGCCGGCGATGTAAATGGGCCGGCCCAGCCGTGTCAACGGGCGTCGGGGCCTATCGGCTCACTTCGCGGCGCGAACCAGCGTGCAGACCGCGCCCAGACGAACGGTCACGTCGGGGTCGGCGAGCAGCGGCGCGGCGCGCGACGCGCGCCCGAGCGAGGCCAGGGCGCGAGCGGCCAGCAGCTTGGCGCTCGGGCTCGTGGCCTTCAAATCGGCCTCGATCCAGGCTTGAACGGAGCGTTCGCCCGCCGCGGCCAGGGCCATCCGGGCGGCCCGAGCGAGCCGCTCGGGGGAGCTCGGGCTCGCGTACGGCAGGAGGGCCTTCTTCGCGGCCTCCTTCTCGGCGGGGACGTCGAGCAGGCGCTCGAGCGCGGTCTCCTGGAGCTCCGGATCGGAGTCGGCGTGGCTCGCCTTCTTCACGGCGGCCAGCAGGTCGGGCTCGGAGAGCGGCGCGGTCGCGAGCGCGAGCATGCGCTCCCTCCGCGGCTCGTCCTCGATCGCGTGCACGAGCACCGCGACGGCGCTCTTGCGCGTGTCGTCGTCGAAGACCGCCGCCGAAGGCGGCAGACCGCGGCGCAGGACCAGCCCCGCCGCCGACACGGCCCCCGCCCCGTGCCCCGCCGCCAGCAGCACGCGCAGCGCCTCCGCGCCGCCCGAGGCCGCGATGTGTGGAGAAGCGTACGCGAGCGCGACGTCCTCCCGCAGCGCCTCGTCGCCGCCGGCCCAGAGATCGCGGAGCCGCGCGGCCACGTCCGAGCCGGCCGGGTCGATGCGCGCGATGGCGCGGACCGCGCTGCTGCGCGCCAGCAGATCGGGATCGACGCGGGCCGCCTCGAAGAGCGCGGGCACGTCCTCGGGATCGCGCGCCTCTGCGCTCGCGCGCATCGCCGCGCGCCTCACGCGCGAGCTCGGGTCGACGAGCGCCTTGCGTCGGGCGTCGGCGTCCTTCGCCCGGACGAGGCCGAGCGCGCCCACGGCCCGCCACCCGTCGTCCGGGTCGCTCGCGTACTTGCGCGCGTCGTCGTCCGAGAGCGCCTGCGCCTCGACGAGCGCCATCGCGGCCTCCGCGCCCACGGCGTCGTGCGTCTCGGCGCGGTCAGCGAGGGCGGAGGAGAGCTGCGACGCGCACGGACGAAGCTCGCGCAGCCGCTCCACGCCCGAGTCGCCCTTGGCCTCCGCGATCTCGTGCTCGCCCATGGCTTTCGCGATCGCGGCGGCGTCCGCGTCGGTCAGCTTGCCGGCGCGGAGCTGGGGATCGATCGCCTTCTCTAGCGCGGTCGTGTCGCCGTGACGCGCCGCTCGGACCGCATCGGAGGGCGCGCACGCGATCACGACGAGAGGGAACGCCGCCAGCCGGACCATCCTGCGCATGGGACTCTGGTAGCCCGTTTGTCGGCCTCGTGCTACTCGGACGCCATCGCGGCGCCCGCTGCGGAGCAATGACCATGGCGAGCGGAGTGCACCTGATCGTCAACCGCCGCGCCCGGCACCTGCGCGAGGCGGACTCGCCCCTGCTCGCCGCGCTGCGCCGCGCGGCCTCCGGAGCGACGGTCCACGAGACGTTCACCTTGGACGACCTCGAGCGTGTGGCGTCCGACATCGGCGCCGCGGCGCGCACCGTCGTCCTCGCGGGCGGCGACGGCGCCTACACCTCCGGCGTCACCGCGGTCGCGCACGCCTGCGCCCGCGGGGATGCGCCGCTGCCTCGCTTCGCCTTCGCGCCGGGCGGCACGGTGAGCACGACCGCGCGCAACTGGGGTCTGCGGGGCCCCCTCGCCCCCTACGGCGAGGCGCTCCTTCGCGCCATCGTCGAGGATCGGGCGAGCGCCGTCTCCCGGCCGTCGCTGCGCGTGCGCGACGACGAGGGCGGCGACCGCGTCGGCTTCATCTGGGGCGCGGGCCTCGTTGCGCGCTTCTTCGACGCCTACTACGCCCAGCCGCACGCCGGCTACGTCGGCGCGGCGCGCCTCGTCACCCGCATCTTCGTGGGCTCGCCGTTCGGCGGCGCGCTCGCCCGGCGCGTGCTGACGCCCGTGCGCTGCCAGGTCTTCGTCGACGGCGAGGAGCAGGCCGCGCGCGGTTACAGCCTGATGGCGAGCAGCGTCGTGCGCGACGTCGGCCTGCACATGCGCGTGCTCTACCGCGCCGGCGAGGACCCCGAGCGTGTTCACTTCGTGGCGAGCCCGCTGGGCGCGCCGCTGCTCGGCCCGCAGATGCCGCTCGTGCTCGCCGGCCGCCGGCTGCGCGGGCGCGGCCACGTCGACGCGCTCGCGCGCGAGGTCCGGGTGCGCTTCGCCGAACGCGACGCCTACGTGCTCGACGGCGAGGTGGTCGCGGCGCGCGAGGTCACGGTCGGGGCCGGACCGCCGCTCACGATGCTCGGGCTGCCGAGCGCCAGCACCTGATCCGCGATGGCGATCGGCTCCGGCCGGTGCGTCACGAGGAGCACGGTGCGCTGGCCACGCAGCCGTTCGATGGCAGAGAGCACGAGCGCTTGCGCGCGCTCGTCGAGCCCGGTCGTCGGCTCGTCGAGCAAGAGCACCGGCTGGCTCGTCGCGAGCGCGCGCGCGATCGCCACCTGCTTCTGCTCGCCGCCCGACAGCGCGCGCCCGCCCGCGCCGAGCTGGGCTTCGCCGAGCCGCTCCGCGAGAGCCTCGGCGCCGATCGCGCGCATGACGGCCATCACGTCGGCTGGTCCGCCGAGGCCGACGTTCTCCGAGAGCGTGCCGCGAACGACCGGCGCGTCCTGCGGGACCCACGCGAAGGGCCGCCGCGCGGGTCCGGCGGGGAGCGACTCGAGCGACTCGTCGCCGTAGCGGATGGTCCCCGCCGCGGGAGCCTCGAGGCCCAGGAGCGTGCGGAGCAGCGTCGTCTTGCCGATGCCCGTCGCGCCGGAGACGACGACGATCGTGCCCGCGCTCACGAGCGCGTCGATGCGCCCGAGCGCCCCGCGCACGAGCCGTAGACCGCGGAGCTCGAGATCGGCGCTCGCCCGGGGCGCCGCGACGCTCGGCACGTCGAGGTCGGCCGGCTGTCGCTCGAGCCCGAGGCGGTCCAGCGCGACGCGCGCGCGCGCCCACGCGAGGCGCGCCTCCGCGAGATCGCGGATGGGCCGGTACGCCATGAAGAACGCCACCGCGAACGGCAAGAGGCGCGCCCCCGACGCTGCGGCGCCGCCCCCGAGCGCCCCCGCGTGCGCGCCCCACACGGCCAGAAAGAGCGCGAGCGCCCCGAGCGCCTCGGTCGCGCCGCTGAGCCCTGCCGTCGTCGCGGCGGCCCGCGAAGCTTGATGCGTCAACGATCGCCCGGCGCGCGCCAGCCGGCCGCGCACCCGAGCCTCGGCGCCGTACGACGCCCACAGCTCCGCGTGGCGCACCGACTCGTCGGCGACCTCGAGCAGGCTCGCGCCGTGATCGAGCGACCGGCGCTGCGCGTGCGCCACCCGCTTGCGGGCGCGCGAGAGCAGCCACGCGAAGGGCAACAGGACGAGCGCGGCCACGGCGAGAAGGCGCCCACCCGACCAAGCCGCGAGCGCCGCGAGCGGAAGCAGCTGCAGGACGGCCTTCGCACCGCCGAGCCATGCGCCCGTTCCTGCCTGGACCTCCCGCACGCCGGTGGTGAGGTCGTCCACGCCTCGAGCGACCTGTCCGGCCTCACGGTCGGCTTCCGTCGGCTCGGCCGGGCCGGCGATGTGGGCCGGGGTCGGTGTTGCCCCCCTTTGCGCGCCCTGATCGCCGTGTCGCGGATGGGCCACCGAGTGTGCACGCAATGCCAGGACGCGGAGTCGCAACCCCTCTGCCATCTCGCCCACGAGCTGGGTTTGCAGGTAGCTCGAGCCCACGCTGCCCATGCACTTGACGATCGCCGCGATCAGCCCAAATCCGGCAAATCGCAGCACCAAATCGCCCTGGGTCAGCCACGCCAACGCCACGGGAACCCGCGGTTTTACGCCAAGCATCGCCTGGGCGCAGGCTGCCCCGCCGAGCGCAAGCCCGGCATGCCCCGCCGCTTGCAAGAGACTCAGAAGCGCAAAAAAGACAGCCCGACGCGGTCGCTGCAGAACCTCTTGCACCCCGCGCGCGTAAAACGACACGGAGTCATGCAAAACAGCCGATCCGGTCTTACGTAATCCCAAGTCGAACACTTCAGTGGCCATTGTTCATCAAAGGAGCAGTGGGCGTGCGCCTCCAAGGAAGTCCATGTCGAATGTAACGAGCACAAAACGCCAACAGGGAACGAAACTTGCATCTCGTTCCCTCCGCCACGGTTCAGGTTTGCGCCGTGGTGAAAGCCGTGCAGCGGCCGCCGCCCGGCCGCGCGCGCATCGCACGTCCGTTCATACCTCAGCTCCATCCGTTGTCAAAGCCCCCCGCGGAATGAGTGACCCATCCGCTCCGTTGGGTAGTGGTCCCAAGGAAGCCATGAGCAAAAACCGGCAAAACGCAGCCCTGAAAGTCCCGCCGGCCGAAGCGGAGGGCAAGCCCTGGGAAGAGGGCGAGGCCCAGGAGGACGAGGTCTCGAGCACGCAGGTGGTGCTCCCCGAGGAGGAGTTCGAGGCCGAGGAGCCCGGGCCGGCCGAGCTCGCCGCCACGACGCCGATCGCTCCGGTGAAGGAGCCGATCCGCGATCGCGAGATCGAAGAGAGCGGCGGCGACTCGATGCTCGCGCGCTACTTCCGCGAGATGGCGACGCACGCGGTGATGGGTCAGGAGGAGGAGCTCTCCACCGCCATCGAGGTCGAGCGCGCGGAGGTCGCGCAGTGGGTCGCGCTATTCAGCCATCTGCCGGCGGCCCCGTACATCCTCGAGTCGCTCGAGAAGAACCTGCCGACGGGCGAGGAGGCGCTGACGCTCCCGCAGCTCGCCGAGCTCGCGCGTCTGATCAAGGTCGCGCGCAAGTCCCGTATGCGCCTGTCGCCGCAGCAGGAGCGCCGCTGGACGCAGACGTGCGAGTCGCTGGCACGGGCCATCCGCCTCGCCGACAGCGACCGGCTGTGGATCGCGGACGCCGAGCAGCTCGCCCACACGCTCTGCGAGCTGCCCGATCCGGACGCGGACGACATGCCCGAAGAGGCCGGCGCCGCCCCGGACTCGGACGTGCACCTCTCGCGTCACCTCGAGCCGGTGCTCCAGCCGACGCGCGAGTACCGCCGTTACCTCGGTCGCATCGAGGGCGCGGCGCTGCGCGCGCGCATCGTGAAGAACAAGTTCGTCAAGGCGAACCTCCGCCTCGTCGTCTCGATTGCCCGCCGCTACAACCGCGGCCGGCTACCGCTCATCGATCTCATCCAGGAAGGCAACATCGGCCTGATGAAGGCGGTCGAGCGCTTCGACCACACGCGCGGCTACCGCTTCTCCACGTACGCCTCGTGGTGGATCCGCCACGCCATCTCCCGCGCACTGGCCGACAAGGGCCGCGCGGTGCGCATCCCCGTCCACATGCTCGACACGCACAACCGCGTGGCCAGGGCGACGGCGTCGGTCGTCGCGCGTACCGGCCGCGAGCCCTCCCTCGAGGAGCTCGAGCACGAGACGGGCATCCCGCAGGACAAGCTCGACAAGGTCAAGGGCTCGTGGACGGAGACGCCCTTCTCGCTGGATCGCCCCGTCGGCGACGAGGACGGCCGCAAGTTCATCGACTTCTTGCAGGACGACAACATGCAGTCGCCGTACGAGAATCTCATCTCGCAGAAGTGGGGTGAGGAGGTGCGGCGGCTGCTCGGCACGCTCACCCCCATCGAGTCGCGCATCATCCGGTGGCGGTTCGGCCTCGACGACGAGGACGAGCTCACACTCAAGGAGATCGGCGACAAGTACAACCTGTCGCGAGAGCGCATTCGCCAGCTGCAGGAGCAGGCGCTGGGCAAGATCCGCAAGCACATGCGCGAGTGACCCGGGTCACTTGCACTGCCCGGGCCAGCCGGACACGCACTCGGCGCGGAAGCTGATCTTGAACGAGCCGGCGCCGCCGGACGGCTTGTGCATCGTGATGCGGAAGAGGATGTCGCGGATGCAGCGATCGAGCTTCGGCGTGCCGTCGCTCACCGCCTTGAACGAGTGAAGCGCGCCGGCGGCGGTGACGCCGATCTCGTACTCTGGGTTCTCGTGAAGCGGCGGATCGAGCTCGCTCGCCTTGAAGCAGGCGCTGATCTCCGGCTCGCGCTGGCGGACGGCGGCGCGGTACGCCTCCCAGTCGCACGAGGGGCAGTTGCTGAAATCGCTGCCGGACCAGTAGCCCTTCGCTCCCGAGTACCGCCGCTGGCCCGGGGTGACGGGCGCCGCGGTCGCGCTCGGGCTCGGGCTCGTGCTCACGGTGGCGCTCGCGCTCGCGCCGGCGGTCGGTCTCGCGCTCGTCGTTGCCACCACCGTGGTCGTCTTTGCAGCCGCGCTCGGAGCAGGCTCGCTCGAGCTCGGCGCCGCCGCCCTCTCCGCGCGTTTCTCTTCTCGCTTCTCCTCGGCGGCGGCGGCCCGGCGCTCTTCGCGGGCGATCTCCTCGTCGCGCTTGTTCTTCATGTAGAAGATCCCGAGGAACACGACGCCCACGACGAGGGCGAGCGCGACGATCGAGCCCATGACGATGACGAGCGCGCCAGGGCCGCGCCTCTCCGGCGTCTGCGGGACGGACGGCAGCGTCGCGGCGACGCCCGACACCGCCGGAGTGCCGGCGCGCACGACAGGCGTCGCGGGCGCGGGTGCGACCGGCGACGGGAGCGTCCCGGCGACCGTGGCCGCCGTCGACGAGACGGCCGCTGACCCGCTCACCGGCAACCCCGACCAGGGCGACAGCGCGGAGCGCATCTCGTCGGCGCTCTGGAAGCGCGCGGCGCGGTCTTTCGCCATCGCGCGCTCGACGACGGCGACGAGCTCGGGCGGGAGATCCGGCCGCACCTCGCGCAGCGGCGTCGGCTCCTTCTCGACGATCGCGAAGAGCAGCGCGGGCACGCTCGCTGCCTCGTGCGGCAGCCGCCCGGTGAGCGCCTGGTACATGGTCGCGCCGACGGCGTAGAGGTCTGCTCGCGCGTCGACGTCCATCGCGCCGCGCGCCTGCTCGGGCGCCATGAACGACGGCGTGCCGAGCATCGCTCCCGTCCCCGTGAGCTTCGCGTTCTGTCCGTCGGCGACGAGCTTGGCGATTCCGAAGTCGAGCACCTTGACGGAGTCTGGCACCGCCGCCTCGGAGAGGATGAAGACGTTGTCTGGTTTGATGTCGCGGTGCACGACGCCCGCACGGTGCGCCGCGCCCAGCGCGGAGAGCACCTGCGCGGCGATGAACGCGACACGGTTGGGCGGCAGCGTCCGCTCGGCGTCGAGCAGCCCGCCGAGCGATTGGCCGCGGAGCAGCTCCATCACGAGGAAGGGTCCCTGATCCGAGAACTGGAAGTCCGTCACCTGGACGATGTTCGGATGACCCAGCGCGGCGACGACCTCCCCCTCGCGCCGGAACCGCTCGAGCTGCGAGGGGTCCGCGGCGAGCTGCGGGTCGAGCAGCTTGACGGCGACGCGGCGGCCGAGGCCCTCCTGTGTCCCCTCGAAGACCGCGCCCATGCCGCCCTGGCCGAGGAGGCGCTCGATGCGATAGCGACCGCCGAGCAACGTTCCCGGGGCGATCACTGCCGCACGCTCGAGCCCATGGCGAGGGCTCGGAGTGAAACGCTGAACACGACGTTCGGAGCCATGAAGGTCACTCGCTGCCGTAGACGTCCCGGATGATCGCGCGCACGAGCCGATCCGCCGCGCCGCGCGCCGCGGCGGCGTGGCCGGGGATCTTGTTGAACAGGATCGAGAAGGCGACGGGCGAACGCCCGGGTGGCGCGAGCACGTAGCCCGAGAGCGCGATGGCGTCGTCGAGGGTGCCGGTCTTGGCGCGCACGGCGTGGCGCGCGTGCTCGCTCGTGAGGCGCCCGTGAAGCGTGCCGTCCGCGCCTCCGATCGAGAGCTGGGCGATGTACTCGGGAGCGATGGCCGTGTCCTGGTAGCAGGCTCGCAGCAGGCGGACGATGCTCGAGGCGGTTGCTCGGTTCGCGTCGTACAGACCGGAGCCGTTCTTGATGACGAGCCCCTGATCGCCCGCGCCGAGATCGCCCACGAACTTGGCGACGATCGCGGCGGCGTCGGCGGCGTGAGCGGGCCTGCCCCTGTGCTCGGCGGCGATCGATTTGAAGATCATCTCCGCGTAGAAGTTGTCGCTCCGCTTCCCGAGCGCGTAGAGGAGCGTCGAGAGCGGCTCGGAGGTGCGCTTCGCGATGACCGGGCCCTTGCCGCTGCCGGTCTTCACGTCGCCGCTCACCTTGATCTGCAGCTGCTCCAGCTGCGCACGCAGGACGTAGCCCGCGAGCAGCGTAGGGTCCTCCACGCGGCGCGTGAAGCGCACGAGCTTGGCGTCCTGGCCGACCTCGCCGCTCAGCTTCGCCGAGAGTCGCTGGCCGTTCTTCGAGAGCAGCAGGCCGACCGTGTCCGCTCCCGTGCCCTCGCCGGTGGTCACGGTGCCGTCGACGTCGACGAAGCCCGGCGGCTCGAAGAAGGCGTGCGCGGGCTGACCGGCCTCCGACGGACGGATGGCGAGCGTGACGGTGTTCTCGTTGACGGCGACGGCGCTCACCGGCGCGCGGAACGCGGCCCACTCCTCGGGCTTCTGCTCGAAGGCGGGCGGCGTCGTCTGGTCGTCGTAGAAGCGCTGATCGACGAGGATGTCGCCGTCCACGCGGCGCACACCGTGCTCGCGCAGCTCGGCCGCGAGGGCGTAGAGATCGTCCGCGGTGAGCGACGGATCGCCGAAGCCGCGCAGGGTGAGCGAGCCAGTGACCGCCCCGCCCTTCACCACCCCGGAGAGCGAGGTCTCGTAGCGGTGGTCGCCGTGTAGAATGCCGAGCGCCGCCGCGGCGGTGTAGAGCTTCGCGTTGGACGCGGGGTTGAGAGGCTCATGTTCCTTGTAAGACGCAAGCATCTTCCCGGAGGCGACATCCATGATGGCGATGCCGATGTCGGCCTCTCGCCAGGCGTGCTCGCCCACGAGCGCGCGCACCGCGGCGTCGAGCGCGGGGGAGGCGGGCGCAGTCTGCGGCGCGCTCGGCGCGGGCTGCGAGCGCAGGTCGCGCCCGGCGAGCAGGGCGCAGGCGCCCACGGCGAGGGCGAGGAGCGTGCTCCGGCGAGCCAGGGAAGTCATGGGGTCGCTCCTGCTTTTACGCCGGGCGCGGGCCTGCGCAAAGCGTTCTTCGTCGCACTGCTGGCGCTCGGCGTGGCTTGCACGCCGCACGACCGGCGGCCGGGCGACGCGATCGAGGTCGTCGTCTCGCAGGACGCCGACACGATCGACCCTCGGTTCGTGGTCGACGCGATCGGCATGCGGGTCTCGCGGCTCGTGCACGCGGGGCTCTTCCGTCTCGATCCCGATACGCTCGAGCCCGTCCCGTACCTCGCCGAGGCGTACCGCTTTGCCGACGACGGGCGCACCCTGGAGGTAACGCTGCGCGGGGGCGTGCGATTCCACTCGGGTGCGCCGCTCTCCGCGCGCGACGTAGTCGCCACGATCGAGGCGCTGAGAGATCCGGCGGTGGGGGCCCGCGCGTCCCACGTGGTCTCGGCGATCGACCGCGCCGTCGCCATCGACGATCGGCACGTGCGCATCCACCTCGGGCGAGCGCACGCCACGCTCCTCACGGACCTCGAGGTGCCCGTGCTGCGCGCCGACCAGGCGCGATCTCCGCCCGACGCGGCGATGGCGCTCGACGGCCTCGGGCCCTACCGCGTCGCTCGCCGCGAGCCGGGCTCGATCGATCTCGAGCCCGCCGACGACGCGGCGCTGCCGCGGCCGGCCCGCGGGCTCCGCATCCGCACTGTCCACGACGAGAACGCGCGCGCGCTGCGGCTCATCGGCGGAGAGACGGACGTCGCACCGTCGGGCTTCTCGCCGCAGCTGCTCCCATCCCTCGAGGCGCGCGGCCTCTCGGTCAAGTCGCGGCCCGGAGCGAACCTGGTCTACGTCCTGTTCCGCACCGACGCGGGGCCGTTCGCCGACCTCGCGCACCGCAAGGCGTTCGCCCTCGCCGTCGACCGCGAGCCGCTCGTTCGCTACCTGCTCGATGGACGCGCGAGGCTCGCGACGGGGCTGCTTCCGCCGGGGCACTGGGCTCACACGGAGGCAACGCCGCGAGGCATCGGGCATGCCGACCCCGCCGCGGCGCGTGCGCTGCTCGCTGGCGCGCGCCTCCGCTGCACGCTGCTCGGCTCCACCGACAGGCTCCGGGTGGGGATCGCGCGGGTCGTCGCCCAGGAGCTCGCCGACGTCGGCATCGACGCCGAGGTGGTCCCCCTCGAGCTCGGCACGCTGCTCGCCCGGCTCTCGGCGGGAGACTTCGACGCCGCGATCCTGCAGATCCCCGAGCTGTCCGAGCCCAACACGCTCCGCGTCTTCTTGCATTCTACATCGATTCCGCCCGCTGGCGCGAACCGCTCGCGGGTGCACGACGCAGAGATCGACGCCGCGCTCGACGACGGCGACGCGACGCTCGACGTGGCGGCGCGCCGGGCGGCCTACGCCCGGCTCGAAGCTCGCATGGCCGAGCAGGTCTACTGGGTGCCGCTCTGGCACGAGGATCAGGTCGCCGTCACCTCGGGCCGCGCGAAGAGCTTCGATCTCAGCGCCGAGGGCCGCTGGCTGAGCCTCGCGTCGCTCCCTTGAGCGCGAAGTTGCTCGCGCCGCGGCGGGACACTACATAAACGCCGAGCATGCCAACGACGCGTCGCGGCCTGGCCATCGCGGGGGTGCTGCTCTCGACCTTCCTGGCGGCCGCCGAGTCGACCATCGTCGCCACGGCGATGCCGAGCGTCGTCGCCGACCTCGGAGGGCTCGAGCTCTACGGCTGGGTCTCGGCCATCTACATGCTCGCGATGACCGTGACGATCCCCATCCACGGCAAGCT
>DATIQP010000878.1:0-10965 GCA_035470765.1 Polyangiaceae bacterium
AGGGAACGTCTGGAGGGCCTCCGGCCGGCCGAGGCCGACGACGACGAGCGGCTTCTCGCGGTGTGCGGCGAGCGCCGCGTCGACGAGCTGCGTCGTGGGCGCGTCGACCCAGTGCAGATCGTCGAGCACGAGGAGCAGCGGTGCGCGCTCGAGCTCCGCTCCGACGAAGTCCACCCACGCGCGCGTGATCTGGTCGTTCATGAGTTGCGCCGAGTCTCGTGCCAGGCGCAACGACGTGCCGGTCGAGGCTGCGTCGGCGCAGCCGGTCATCTCGGCGAGGAAGCAGGTGACGCGCTCGCGGTCCTCCGCTCTCTCGAGGTTCTCGGCGACGCGCCCGGCGATCGCGGCGCGAAGCGTGTCGGGGCTGGCTTGCGCGTCGTCGATCCCGCAGGCGGTGCGCACGATGGCGGCCGCCGCAGCGAACGGCGAGCGCGCGCGAAGCGCGTCCCCCTGGGCGATGCGGACGACCATGTCGGAATCGCGGCGCTTCGCCGCCCGCACGAGCTCCTCTCGCAACCTGGATTTTACGCTGCCCGCGGCGCCGATGACGATCACGGCGCTCGCCTCCCGCTCCGCGAGCGTGACCGCGACGGCCTGCTCGAGTGTGGCCATCTCGCGGGCGCGCCCGACGAAGGGCGTCACGCGACCGAGCAGGACGCGCGCCGACTCGAGCGCGTGCCGCTCGGCGTGCAGCAGCATGCCCGCGCGGCCGGGGGCGACGACGAAGCGGGGCTCGAGCAGCGGCACGACCTCCGCCTCGACGTGGACTCCGTCGGAGGGGTCGCGCATCGCGGACGTGAGCAGGCTGGCCGCGCGCTCGATGACCTCGCCGGAGGCGGGTCCGCTCCCGGTCACCCCGAGGCCGAGCGCGAGGGCGATCAGCGCCCCGGGGCAGACCGCTCGAATCGCGAGCGCGCAGCGGGCCGCGCGGGCGGCCTGATCGGTCCCCGCGCCGCCGCCGCGCAGCGTGACCACGACCGTGCCGTCTGCAGCGACGTCCGCCGCGGCACCGAAGGGGGAGATCGACCGCTCGATGGCGGCGCGGGTCTCGGAGGCGCCGAGGGAGACCATGGTCGCGGCCGAGCTCACCGTGCTGTCGGAGGACGCATCGACGATCCGCGACTCGCCGACGAGGATGACCGCCATCATGCGCTGCTCGTCGCGGCCGAGCGCCGAGGGCCGCAGGCTCACGCTCGGCCGGAGGCTGGAGGTGCTCGAGGCATCGGAGACTCGCAGCAAGGCGTCGCGCGCCGCGAAGCCGTCGCTCGGACGACGGTCGGGGTTGCGCTCGAGCATGCGCGCGACCAGCGCGTCGAGCGCTCCCGGTACTTCCGGTCGCAGCGAGCGTACCCGCGGGGCGTCCTCCACCAGCAGCTTGGCGAGGACCGCGACCGCGTGACCTCCGGTGAAGGCCGGGGCGCCGGTGAGGCACTCGAACAAGACGCACCCGAGTGCGAAGACGTCGCACCGCGCGTCGAGCGAATCCGAACCGCGCGCCTGCTCCGGCGCGAGGTACCCGACGGTTCCCATCACCGCGCCTGCGGCGGTGAGCGGTCTCCGCCCGCCTTCTCGCGCTCCCTCGCGCGCGAGACCGAAGTCGAGCACCGTGGCGCAATCGGCGCGCCCGCCGACGAGGAACACGTTCGTCGGCTTGAGGTCGCGGTGGATGATCCCGCGAGCGTGCGCCGTCCCGACCGCGTCGGCCACGCGCGCCGCGACCGCGATGGCCTCCTCGACGGGAAGCGGACCGCGGGCGATGCGCGCCGCCAGGTCCTCGCCCTCGAGCCATTCCATCGCGAGGTAGGGCGGCGCGTCCTTCGAGCGGCCGCCGTGCGCGACGTACGACACGATGGCCGGGTGCCGGAGCTGCGCGAGGACCTCGGCCTCGCGCGCGAAGCGATCCTCGTGAGCGCCGTCACCGAGCACCTTCACCGCGACCGTCGCGCCGGTGTGCCGGTCGTGCGCCTGGTAGACGACGCCCATCCCCCCCGATCCGGCCTCGCGAATGACTTCGAATCGGTCGGCGACGATCACCAGCGGCAATCGTAGCCGATCCGCTCACCCCCGTAGGGTGATCGCGCCGGGCACCACCTCGATCGCGAGCGGCAGCCCGCCGATGGGCTCGCCGTCGACGTCGAGCAAGAAGCGGTCGCGTGCGTCTTCGTTTTCGAGCTCGACCGTGATGCGCTTGCAGCTGAAGTGGCGCACGTGCTCCGAGCGGAGGTGGTCGCCCTTGTAGATCTTCTGCGAGAAGGCCGCGAAGGCCAGCTTGCTCGGCGCGTCCATCGACACCACCTCGAAGACGCCGTCGTCGACCTTCGCCATCGGAGCGACGTGCATACCGGAGCCGAAGTACTGGCCGTTGCAGATCGCGATCATGTACGAGCGCAGCCGCACGGGGACGGCCAGGCCGTCGACGTGGCAGACCAGCTGGCCGGCTCGCGCGCGGAGGAGCGCCTTGGTGGACGCGACGAAATACGCCGCGGTGGGGCCGAGGGCGCGCGAGCCGGTCGCGACGTACTGGTCGACGAGGCCGCCCATCCCGGCCGAGAGGATGTTGACGAAGTAGCGCTCGATCCGCGAGCCGTCTTGTCTCGCCGTGTCGCGGAAAGCGGCCTTGCCGACGTCGACCGTGCGGGTGCGCCCCGAGGCGATGGCCTCGAGGTAGCGGTCGAGGCGGTGCTCGATGCCGAGCGTCTTGCGGAAGTCGCCGCCCGTGCCCTGGCCGATGAGCGCGACGTGGCAGGCGCCAGCGCCGCCCGAGCGCATCACGCCGTCGACGATCTCGCTGAACGTGCCGTCGCCGCCGACCGCGATGATGAGCGAACGCCCCTCGCTCACGCCGCGCTCGGCGAGCTCGATGCCGTGCTGCGGCCGCTCGGTGACCGCGACGTCGACCTCGCCGAGGGCGCGCTCGATCGTCGCGCGCAGGTCGCCGAGGACCTGGCCGGTGCGGCCGCCCCCGGACCGGGGGTTGACGACGCAGAGCGGCTTGGAGCTCACGGGCGGGTCTCGGTCCCGCGTGCCGAATTCGGCTCCGGCCAGACGACGCCGCGCTCGCGCAGATCGCGGACCGTGTCGGCGAGCGTCTCGTTCGGGTCGCGCGGGTGCCAGCCGAGAGCGTGCTCGGCCCGCGACGGATCGACGTACCAGTAGTACTGCGACATCTCGAGGCTGACCGGATCGACCGGGAGCGACGCACCGACCTTGCGGAGCGCGCGGTCGAGCAGCGACGCGCCGGCACGCGCGAGGAGCGGCGCGCGGGGCATCGGCAGCGTGGGCGGTGGGACGCCTGCGATGCGGCCGACGCGCGCGAAGAGCTCGCGCAGCGTGATGTTGCACGCGGAGAGCAGGTAGCGCTCGCCAGGCGTACCCTTCTCCATCGCGAGCACCATCGCCTGGGCGACGTCTCTCACGTCGACGAACGACGCGCCGCCGGGCGGCACCGCCGGCACGCGGCGCTCGAGCAGGAGGCGAATGTCCTCGGTCGACGAGCCGCGCGCGTCGCCCGGGCCGAGCAGCAGCGAGGGGTTGACCGACAGCACCTCGAAGCCCGGCTCGTTCATCGCGAGGGCGGCGCGCTCGGCGAAGAGCTTGGCCCGGTAGTAAGGAAAGCGCGCGATGATGCCGATGGGCGTGTCGTCCGTCTCCGAAGCGACGTGATCCGGGTCGTCGCCGACGGCCACGGTGCCGCTGCTCGAGGCGACGACCACGCGCCTGACGCCGGCCTGTTTGCAGGCCGCGAGCGCGGTCTTCGTCCCCTCGACGTGGACCCGATAGAGCGCCTCGGCGTCCTCGGGCTTGCGCGACACCATGCCGGCGCAGTGGAACGCGCCGTCGCAGCCTGCCGCCGCGTCGCGCACGCTCGCCCCATCGAGGACGTCGCCCCGCCGAACGGTGACGCGCTCGCGGCCGTCGTCCGCGGCCTCGCGGGAAAAGGAGACGACGTCGTGTCCCCCCGCGAGCAGCGTGCGGACGAGGTGTGTCCCGAGAAAGCCGGTCGCGCCGGTGACGAGGTAACGACTCACGGCGCGGTTCTACCCCAGCTGGAAGGCTTTTTGGAACGTCTGCAAGAGGCCCACGTCGTTGCTCTTCACCGCGCCCGACATGAACTCGGCCACGCCCGGGGTGTAGGCCTCGCGCACGATGCGCATGAAAATCTCCGGCGTCGTCTTGAGCACGCAGTCGGCCGTGCCACCATCGGGCTTGCCGATCCTGATCTCGCAGCGGCTCGGGTCGATGAGCATCGTCCACTTCGAGTGCTCGTCGCTGCCGAGCGTGAAGTAGAACGAGACCGCCTTGTCGACCGCGCCGGGGACGAACTTCCCCTCGAGCTCGGCGAAGAGCGAGACGAGCGGGTGGGGCTTCTTCGCGGCGGTCGCCTCCGCAGCGGTCGCCTCGGCCGCGAGCTCGAGGACCTCGCCGTCGCGCAGCGCGACGAGCGCCGCGCGTGCGAGCTTGGAGACCTCGCGCGCCGCCTCGCTCGGCGTCTTGCCGGCCGTGAGCCTGCGCAGATCCGCGATGCGCAGCGGCGGGCCGATGCGCGCCGAGATCTCGCGGCGCGTCGGTACGGCGGCGCCGCGCGGCATCGCCTCGAACGTCCCGCCGAGATAGATGGGGAGGATGTCGACGCCGTGCGCGAGCGCGAGGTGGCCGACCATCGGCTTGAACTCCTGCACGTCGCCCGTCGCGCTGCGCGTCCCCTCGGGGAAGATGAGCACGGTCTTGCCCTGGCCGATGACCTCGCTGGCCTGGCGCAGGCTCTGGCGCACGCCGCTCTTGCGGTCGATCGCCTTCAGGTTGGTGAAGTTCTCGAAGAACGTGCGCTTGATGCCCTGATCGAAGAAGTAGTCCTGGGCGGCGAGCGAGACGATGTCCTCGCCGTAGGTGCCGAGGGCATGGCGCACGAAGCCCATGTCGAGGTGGCTCGTGTGGTTGGCGATGACGATGACGTTGCGGTTGTACGGGATGAAGGCGCGGCCCGTGACCTTGGGCTTCATCACCTGGCCGTAGAACGTGTCCTGGAGCTTGCCGATGAGGCCCTTGGCGGCCTGCTGGAGCTGAGGCGGCAGCTTGGTCGGCTCCTGATGTTCGCGTCCTTCGATCTTTCGAGGCGAGCTCTTGGCGTGGCGAGTGAACTTCGTGTGCGCGGCGTCGTACAGGCGCTGTACGTCCTCGACGCTGCGGCACGCCTGCAGCTGCTGCGGATCGAGGACGCGGCCGCGCGCCTCGAGGGCGTCGAGCAGCTCGGTGAGCATGAGCGAGTCGAAGCCGAGATCGCCTTGCAGCGTCGTGTGGCTCGTGATCTCGCGCGCGGGCTGGCCGCTCACCGCGGCGATGGCGACCCGCACCGGTCCGAGCTCCGCGGACTCGTCGTCCGGGGTGGTCGTGGCGAGCACGAGGCGCTCGAGGATCCCCTGGACCTCCTTGCGCTTGACCTTGCGCGTGGCGGTGCGCGGCAAGGGTGCATCATACAAGTGAATCACGGCCGGCTGCTGGTGGTAGGGCAGCGCGGCGATCGCCTCGCGCAGCGCGCGCATCGCGCGATCGTTCTCGCTCGTCCGGGGAAGCGGCGACCCGGCCTCGGCGCGCTGCGCGTCCGCGGGGGGCAGGAGGGAGTCGCGCTGGGGGACGGCGAGGCACGCGACGCGCTCGCCGCCCTTCGGGGAGGCGATGCCGACGATGACGAGCTCGGCCACGCCGGGGACGTCGCCCAGAGCGCGCTCGACGTCGTCCGGGTAGACGTTCTCGCCCGTCGTCGTGACGATGACGTCCTTGATGCGACCGACGATCTCGAGCTGCCCGCGCTTGTCGAGCTTGCCGAGGTCGCCCGTCTTCAGCCAACCGTCGTCGGTGAGCACGGCCCCGGTCGCCTCCGCGTCGGTGTAGCCCTGCATCACGTTCGGGCCGCGCGCCCACACCTCGCCCACGCCGGCTTCGTCCGCGTCCGCGATGCGGACCTCGACGCCGGGAATGGGCTTGCCGACGTGGCCGGAGCGAGTCTTCGGCGACGGGCGCGACGCGGTGAGCACGGGTGCGGCCTCGGTCAGGCCGTAGCCCTCGGCGAGCGGCAGGCCCAGGCCGAGGAAGAGCTCCTGCGTCTCCTTGGGCAGCGCGGCGCCGCCCGAGATGAGCAGGCGCAGCGAGCCGCCGAGCGCGTCGTGGATCGGCGAGAACAGCAGCTTGCCCGCCTCCACGCCGACGGCGCGCCCGAGCTTGCGGTTCGCGTCGGAGGCGAAATCGAAGAGCGCCTTGACCACCGGGCCGCGCTCGTCGACCTGCGCGCGCACGCGGCGCTCGAGCAGCTGCCAGAGCGCGGGGACGCCGACCATCGCCGTGGCGCGGCCGGCCTTGAGCGCGTGGGTGAAGCGATCGCCGCTCATCTCGGAGACGTACTGCACGCGCGCGCCTCGCGAGAAGGGGAGCAGGAGCCCGCACGAGAACTCGAAGGTGTGGTGCAGGGGCAGCACCGAGAGCACGCGGTCGCGCGCGTCGAGTGGGAAGATCGGCGCGAGCGCGGCGATGAGGCTCGCGAAGTTCTTGTGGGTGAGCTTGACGCCTTTCGGCCGGCCCGTCGTGCCGCTCGTGAAGATGATGCTCGCGACGTCGGTCTCGAGGATCTCCACCTCCGGCGCATCGGCCGGCGCGCTCGGCTCGGCGGCGACCTCGCGCAGCGGCTCGACGCGCAGATCGGTGCAGAGTGCACGCAGCTCTTCGCCGGATTTTTCCCTGGCGTGGCGGTCGAGGAGAGCGAGGCGCGCGCCGGACTCGCGCACGATGTTGGCCAGCTGCGCGGCCTCGAGCTCGGGGTCCACGGGGACGGCGATCGCGCCGGCGCGCAGGATGCCGAAGTACGCGATGGGCCAGTCGGGGTGGTTCTTGCCCGAGAGCACGACGGTGTCCCTGGGTCCCACGCCCATCGCCGCGAGGCGCGCGGCCACGGCGTCTCGGCGGGCGCGCACCTGCTCGAAGCTGATGCGCGTGAACAGGTCCTGGTCCTCGAAGTGGCACATTGCGACGGCGTGGCCGTGGCGGTCCGCCATCTCGTCGACGAGCGAGACCAGCGTGTGGTGCGCGCGCAGCGGCTTCGCCTCGCGCTTCATCCGCTGCTCCATCTCGGGGAGGATCCACTTCTCGAGCGCGGGCATGTGCACGTCGACGTAGTACTCGGCCCAGTCGATCGCCTCGGTGTCGAAGCGGATCACGTCCCGGAACTCGGCCGGCAGGCGCCCGTAGGCCGCGCGGGTGTTCTCGCACGAGAACGGGCCGAGCGTGTTGCACGAGAACGGCGCGAACAGGCGCAGCAGCTCCGCGATGCGGTCCTGACCCTTGGCGACGTCGTCGAGCGCGCGCGCGGCGGGCTTGCCCACGGCCGCGAGCGGCCCCGGCGACTGCTTGAGCACGCTCGCGAAGCCGCGCGCCACCCTCGCGAACGCGGGCGCGCCGACCTTCTCGATCCTGTCCATGGGGATGACGGCCGGCTCGAAGTGGGCCTGCAAGAAGTTGTAGAGCGGGTTGCCCCCGCGCTTCAGATAGCTCTTGCGCTTGTAGATGCCGCCGAGCTCGCCGAACCGCCCCGAGCTGCACGGGTTCACGTCGGCGGCGCCGAGCTGGTACATCGGCGCCTGGGTCTCGTCGAGCAGCTCGAGCAGCGCGAGCACCATCCCGGAGGCGACCATGTCGCTCGGGATCAGATCGAGGATCGCGTCGCGGCCGCCGGGCAGGTGCGTCTGCCCCTTCATCGCGAGGTACATGAACGGCACGGTCGTCGAGATGCCCTCGTTCCAGCCCCGGAACGGGTAGCTCAGGGTCGTCTCGCAGCACGCCGGGCGGACGATGGTGTGGCGCAGGCCGCTGCGTGAGATGATCTGCTCGCCGATGGCCTTGGTGTACGTGTACGTGTTCGGCCAGCCCCAGTGCGTCGCCCGCTCGATGCCGGCCTCGACGAGCCGATCGGCGACCCAGCGCCTGCGCACCTTGCCCAGCTCCGACGCGAGCGCCTCGCCGGCGACGGGCTCGCCGCGCGCGAGAAGATTCTTCTTCGACTTCTCGAGGAACTCGCTCTCGCGGAAGGCGTCGCCTTCGCGGTGCTTGGCCTGCGCGATGACGTCGAGGCAGTCGGCGATCTCGCGCTCGGGGTTCCAGAGCTCCTTGCCGAGCTCCTCGCAGCGCGGGAAGGGGTGCGTGCAGGGATCCTCCTCGAGGATGGGGCCCTTGCGGAAGCCGGCGGTGTAGCAGGTGCTCGTGTGCACCAGGCGCGCGTTGCCGAGACCGCGGGTGAACTCGACGAGGTTCTGCGCGCCGAAGGCGTTGGCGTCGAGCGCCTCGTCGAGCGGCGGGTTGAAGTCGACCACGCCCGCGACGTTGATCACCACGTCGACGTTTCCGGTCATCTCCGCGATGACTGCGGGATCGATGCCGCACATCGGTTTGCCGACGTCGCCGTCGATCGGCACGACCTTCTCGCGCAAGAACGCCTCGTAGCCGTCCCCGTGCTTCTCGCGAATGGGCCGGAACGGCTCGCTCTCGGCGATCTGCTCGAAGAAGCGGGCCTCGCTGCTCGCCGCCTTGCCCTTGCGGACCAGGACGTAGACGCGGCCCATCTCCGGGAAGCGGTAGAGCAGCATGCTCAGGAAGATCTTCCCGAGGAAGCCGGTGCCGCCGAGGACGACGAGCCGCCGCCCGGTCATCAGGCGCCGCGGCTCGAGCGGCGGCTTGTCGGGGATGACGGCCGTCGCGAGCCCGGCCTCCGGGTGGAGGTGATAGCCGTTTTGCCCGTTGGACTTCCCGGTCATAGGCGAGGAGGGGTTTTCGTTGGGAACCGGCGGGTTGTCAACCACGGCGCCGAGGATTCCGTGTTTGTAGAATGAGAGTAGAGGGGGGCTCCCCTCCGCCGTGCTCCGGCTCGTCCTCGCTCGTGCTCGGCGCCGCGGTTGACGCAGTGAGGCGTGAGCGCCTGCGCGCGAGCTTGCGGGCGAGCCGTGCGCGCGGCGGGTCCCCTCTGGGTGTCGGCCCCGTGTTGACGGCGTACACCCTCGCCGACACCGAGGGGACGAGATGTCAGTCAGGGCGCGAGTGCCGAGCGCGGGGGGGCCGCTCGCCGCAGTGGCTCGCCGGCGTTGGGTTCGTTGCTGCGTGGGGTGGGAGCGGCGCGAGGGAGCGTCGTTGCGAAGGTGCATGCGAGAGCCAAGAAAATCGCGCCAGCCAGACGGGATCACTGCGAGGGCTCGAAGGCTGTCACGATTTTCTTGGACGAGGGGGCATGCACCTTCGCAACGACGCTCCCTCGCTCTTTCTCCTCACCACCTTCGCTCGGCGCATGAGGAAGGCGCCGACCAAGAGCGAGGCGCTGATGTGGGGGCAGCTCAAAGGGCGCAAGCTCGACGGCGTGCGTTTTCGCCGGCAGGCGGTGCTCGGCGGGTGCATCGTCGACTTCCTCGCGCCGTGCGAGAGGCTCGTCGTCGAGGTCGACGGCGCGGTGCACCGTACTCCGCTGGCGCGGGCGCACGACGCGCGGAGGCAGGCGTGGCTCGAGCAGGCGTACGGCGTGCGCTTCGTGCGGGTCGACGCGGAGCTGGTCGAGCGGGACGTGCGCGCCGCGGTGGCGCGGGTGAGGCAGGCGCTGCGGTGAGTGCCGAGGGCGTGTCAGCGCATCGCGCGCGCGACGTCGCCGAGCAACTTGCGCACCGCTTCGACCTCGCGCAGCAGCGCCTCGCGCTCGGTGGGCTTCAACGAGGCGCGCAGCGTCCCCAGGCGCTTGCCCAGCGCAGCGCCGTCGAGGCCCTGGTGGAACTTGCGCACGCGCGCCGACAGTCCGCGCGCCGTCAGGCGCACCTGCCGCGCGCGCCCGTCCTTCTGCATGAGGCTGGTGACGTACTCGCGCGTCTTGGCCTGCGACATGTCCATCGCGGAGACCTGCTTGGCCGCCTCGAGCAGCAGCGGCGGCGCGCGCAGCGGCAACAGCAGCTCCTTGCGCCCCGAGTCGAGCTCCTGCCAGGCCTGCGTCGTCAGGCGCCGGTCGAGCGCGGCGATGCGCACGGCGCTGTAGAGAGCGCGCCGGCTGATGCGGAGCGTCGGCCCTCCCGCGCGCCGCAACAGCTCCTGCCAGATCGCGTTCTTCGATCCGTCGTCGAGCGCGGCGCCGGCGTTGTCGCCGAACACCTTCTCGAGCACCCAGCGGCCGTAGGCGCGCACCGCCGACTCCACCTCCTCGCGCAGGTCCTCGCCCTTGCGCAGCGCCTCGTCGAGGATGCTCTTCTCCGCCTTCGTCAGGTGCACGGGCGCCCCACCGTGCTCGGCACGCACGAGCGCGCTCGGGCGCGAGAGTCGCTTGGTCGTCTTCCCCATGCGCGAAAAATAACAGCGCTGGAATTTCTCCAAAAGGCCTATTTCTAGCTGATTTATGTCAAACGTTCGCGCTCACCGGAGCGCGGCCGTGTGCGTTGTCTCGACTATCGTGTCGTTGCCGAAGACCTCCTCGAGCAACCACCGACCGTAATCGAGGGGCTTCGATTCGAGCTCCGATTGAGGTGTGCCTTGCGTGTGCTCACCCAGTCCGCGATTCCAGTTTCAATAGTTTCGATGGAATGCGCATGAATCGGGGCTATGTAGCCTGCGGGTCGGGCGGTGTCTTGAACGTCCAAGTGCGCTTGCGTTTCCTACGCCCCTTCCTCGACCGCGGCTGAACAAGCCGAATTTGCGGCACCTGCGCGGCAGCGAAGGGGCCCAACCTCCGGATCTTCGTGATGCTTCTCCCCGCGCTCAATCGAGACTTCGAAGCCGAATGTCGTGTGTTCGAATCACACCGGGCGTACCAAATCATTTCAAGAGATCAAACTCGAATGGGTTCTGGACCTCGTTCTGGATATCGCCCCACGTCGCGCGAGCTTCGCCGACTTGTTCGGCGAGCTACTCGGCGAGCGGATCAAGTGTGGAGGGCCAGCGCCAGCAGCCGCGAAATCCAGC
>DATIQP010000879.1:0-9025 GCA_035470765.1 Polyangiaceae bacterium
CTTTGATTGACGCACCCCGTCGCGACCCTATACAAGCCAAGGGCACATGAGTCCGATCGGCATGCTCGCGCTCCTCGTGGCCACGCTGTCCGCGTTCGGCTGGTCGGCCAGCCGCCGCTGGCAGCTGCTGCGCGCCGGTCAGCCCGTCGCTCGCTTCGACCGCATCGGCGAGCGGCTGCGCGGGACGTGGCGCTTCGCCTTCCGCCAGGAGCGGATGGCGTACTACCAGCCCGCCGGCATCGCCCACCAGCTCATTTTTCTGGGCTTCATGCTGCTGCTCGCGCGAAGCGTCGTGCTCTGGGGCCGCGGCTTCTCGCCGACCTTCAACCTCTGGGTGCTCGCCCCCTGGACGCCGCTCGGCCGCATCTACGAGTTCGCCAAGGACTGGGTCGCGACGCTCGTCCTCGGCGGCACGTTCGTCTTCTTCTACTTCCGCCTCTTCGTGAAGCCGAAGCGCATCACCCTGAGCTTCGAGGCCACGCTCATCCTCCTCATCATCGCCGTGATGATGCTCGCCGACATGGCCTACGACGGCGCCTCGCACGTGCTGCTCGTCCGCAAGACCGAGATGTGCGGCATGGGCACCGCGTCGCTCGCCACCGCGTCGCAGTGCGACGCGATCCGCACCATCGTCGCGCCGCTCGGCGAGCACGACCTCGTGGGCAAGGTCGAGTGGTCGCCCTACCCGTCGCCGGCGGGCACGCTCTTCGCGGTCGCGTTCCGCGGCCTCGGCGCGGCGGCGCTCGTCTGGATCTCGCGCATCGGCTACTGGACGCACTCGTCGCTGGTCCTCATCTTCCTCAACCTGCTTCCGCACTCGAAGCACTTCCACGTCATCACCGCCATCCCGAACGTCTTCTTCCGCGATCTCACTCCGCCCGGCCGCCTGCGCCCGATCGCCGAGAGCAGCGAGAAGCTGATGGAGAAGATGGAGAAGGCGATGGAGCTGCCCGACCCCGCGGCGGCGCCCATCGGCGTCTCGCGGCTCGAGCACTTCTCGTGGAAGGCGATCCTCGACTTTTACACGTGCACCGAGTGCGGCCGCTGCTCGGACAACTGCCCGGCGCACCGCACCGGCAAGATCCTGAGCCCGAAGCACCTCACGCTCGACCTGCGCAATCACCTGTACGGGCGCGAGGAGGAGTTCCTCGGGGCGGGCGCGGCGAAGTCGGAGACGAAGACGGAGGCGAAGTCGGAGTCAGGCAAGGAGGCGGCGGCGGGATCGGAGACCGGGACGGAGTCGGCGGCGGCGACGGAGACCAAGCCCGCGCACCCCGCGATCAACCTGTCGCCGGACGTGATTCACCCTGACGTGCTCTGGGCCTGCACGACGTGCCGCGCCTGCGAGGAGCAGTGCCCGGTCTTCATCTCCTACGTCGACAAGATCGTCGACATGCGGCGCAACCTGATGATGGTGCGCAACGAGTTCCCGAGCGTCCTCAACAAGACGTTCCAGGCCCTCGAGACCAACGGCAACCCGTGGAACCTCTCGCGCATGGACCGCGCGGCGTGGAACGAGGGGCTCGGCATCCCGACGCTCGCCGAGAAGCCGACGGCGGAGGTGCTGTACTGGGTCGGCTGCGCGGCGAGCTACGACGCGCGCGCCAAGAAGATCGCGCGCGCCACCGCGACCTTGCTCAAGCAGGCCGGCGTCGACTTCGCCATTCTCGGCGAGGAGGAGAGCTGCACGGGCGATCCTGCGCGCCGCGCCGGTCACGAGGTGCTCTTCCTGATGCTCGCCGAGGGCAACGCCGCCACGCTGAACGGCTACAAGGAGAAAGGCGGCATCAAGAAGGTCCTCACGGCCTGCCCGCACTGCTTCAACACCCTCAAGAACGAGTACCCCGACGTCGGCTGCAAGCTCGAGGTCGTCCACCACACCGACTTCTTGCTCGGCCTGCTCTCCGAGAAGAAGCTCGTGCCCAAGAACGAGGTGAAGGGCAAGGTCGTCTACCACGACAGCTGCTACCTCGGCCGCTACAACGGCGTCTACGAGCCGCCGCGCGAGATCTTGCGGCGCATCCCGGGCGTCGAGCTCGTCGAGGCCGAGTACTGGAACAAGCAGCGCGGCCTCTGCTGCGGCGCCGGCGGCGCGCAGATGTGGATGGAAGAGCAGAACAAGAACCGCGTGAACGTGAAGCGCACGTTGCAGCTCGTGGACACGGGCGCCAAGACGGTGGCGAGCGCCTGCCCGTTCTGCATGACGATGCTCACCGACGGCCTCAAGAACGAGAACCTCGAGGACGAGATCAAGCAGATGGACGTGGCGGAGCTTCTCGCGCTGGCGTGTGCCGAGAAAGAAATCGAGAAGGTCGCGCCTCCCGTTCCCGTTGAAGCTCCTGCCCAGGTAGGCGCGGAGGCGGAGTAACGGAGACGGCTTCGGAGTCGGAGTCGGAGTCGGACCCGGGTGGAGGGATCATGCGAACGTACGCGGTGCTCGTGTTGGCGGCGTCGGCCTTCTGGGGCTGCAACCCTCACCCCAGCGGCGACTCTGCGGTAGCGCCGGCGGAGACGCCGGCGGCCATGACCTCGGGCACTCCCACGGCCGCGGCGACGGCGCCGGCCGCGACGGCTGCGCCTGCCGCGACGGTGACGGCGGCGCCGGCCGCAGCGACGGGCGACAAGGGGGATGAGGCGTCCGCACGCGCTTTGTTGACCAAGTTCCTCGCGCCCAACGCCGACCGCCTCGCGCTGAGCAAGGCGCTCCGGCCGACGAAGGCCGACTACGCCGCGCTCTTCGACGCTCCCACGGCCGCCAAGCTCCAGCCGCAGTACGACGAGCACTGGGACAAGGAGCCGATGGTCATCGAGCCGAAGGCGGGCCAGACCGAGGTGAAGCTTTGGGCGGCGACGACGGAGGACCTGCAGTCGGGCGGCGGCAACGCGCGCGAGTTCCCCGGCGGCTGGAAGAAGGTGGCCCCGCACCTGACCGCGCACCACACGTGGTACCGCTTCAAGTTCGTCAAGCACGGCGAGGATCTCGGCATGGCGTTCGACGGGCTGACGTTCGTCAACGGCCACTGGGTGATGACGCCGAAGCCCTGGCACGGGCTCTGATCGCCGAGCGTGTGCTATACCGACAGCGATGTCGGCGTGCCCCATCTGCCAGCGCCCGGCGGCTCCCCGCGCCGAGAACAAGGCGTTTCCCTTTTGCTCCGGGCGGTGCCAGCAGATCGACCTCGCCAAATGGCTGACGGGCGAATACCGCATCCCGACGAACGACCAACCGGACTCGGTCGACAATAGATTGACGGACGATACGTCCAACGTGGATGCCCAGCTTGCGGCCGGGAACCGCAAGGAGACCCCTTCGTGAATATTCGCCTACGTACCCGTCATGGCATGGCGCTGGGATTGGCCCTGGCGCTCGATCTCTTGGCCAGCTCGGCTTCGGCCCAGGACCTTCAACCTCCGCCGCCGATGGACAGCTCGCAGGCGCAACCTCCGCCGCCGCCGCCCTCCGACCAGCCGCCGCAGACCTATCCGCAGCAACCCCCTCCGCAGCAGGAGGCCGCGCCGCCGCAGGGCAGCCTCGCGCCGCCGCCGCCGAGCTCCTCCAACCCGCCGCCGGCGAGCACCAGCACGGAGCAAAGGCTCGACGAGTCGAAGCAGGAGGACAGCGGGCGCGGGCTCGAGTTCTTGTACCTGAACGCGCAGGGCGGCTACGCCTACGACGCGCTTCAGTAGCTCAGCAAGAACAACCCGCTGCAGATGACGAACACCGACATGGGCGGTGCGATGGTCGGCGCCGAGGCGGGCATCCGCCTGCTCTTCTTCACGCTCGGCGTGCGCTTCCGCTACGAGATGCTCACGGGAAACGACGGCGCCAAGCCGCCGCAGCCGGTGAGCCTCAACATCTACCAGCTCGATCTCGTGGCGGGCTTCCACGTCCAGGCGGGCAAGTGGGACCCCTACGTCTCGGTGCACGGCGGCTTCTCGGCCATCGGCAACGTCGACAAGAACAATTTGAGCTCGACGGTGGTCAATACGCTGCCCGCGGGGGTCACGTCGACCGACATCTCGAACAACGTCTCGACCAAGGGCGGCAACGTCGGCCTGGGCTTCGGGGCCGACTACTACCTGGTCCGCTTCCTGTCGATCGGCGCGGAGGCCAACTTCGAGCTCATCTTCCTCCACCGTGATCCGCTTCCGCTGCCGGCGGGGATCGATCCGGCCCTGCTCGCGAACAACCCCTACTACCAGAGCTCCGGCGACGCCGCGGGCATGGCGTTCGCCATCAGCGGGCACCTCGGCCTTCACCTGTAGGTTCGTGTGCTGCACAGCCTCGGCTAGTCGAGCCTGATGCCCGTTTGTTGGCGGCCGATCGGTCGCCCGGGCACAATGCCAACGCCATGTCCCGCGCCGCGGAGTTGCTGATTCCCCTGGTGCCCGCGCTCGCGGTGCTCTGGGTCGTCTGGCGCACGGACAAGGAGCGCGAGCCGCCGCTCGTCATCCTCGGCACCGCCCTGCTCGGCGTCGTCTTCGGCGGCGCGACGCAGTGGCTCGTGCGCAAGGCGATGGTGCTGACCAACCTGGACATCGACGTGAACGTCGCGGGGCAGGGGATGGCGCTGCTCTTCTTGTTCGCGTTCGTGGCGCCGCTCGGCGAGGCGGCCAAGGTGGCGGCGCTGTGGCCGGCGTTCCGTTCGAGGCACTTCGACGAGCCGTACGACGGGGTCGTCTACGCGTCCGCCGCCGCGCTCGGCTTCGCGGTCGCCGAGGACGCCGTGATGCTCCACGCGCGCGGCACGACGGGCGTGTGGATCGCGCGCGCGCTCCTGGCGCTGCCCGCGCACGTCTTCTTCGCGTCGCTCTGGGGTTGGGGCCTCGGTCGCGCGCGGCAGCTCCGTGAGCCCGGCGCGCAGTTCCCGCTGCTGTTCGTCTTCGCCGTCCTCGGGCACGGCGTCTACGTGCACCTCGTGTTCGGGCGCGGGCCGACGGCGATGGTGGCCGTGGCGCCGCTGCTCATCGCGATGGGCCTCGTCGCGTTCTTCCTCGCGCGCGACCTGCGGCGCCGCACGCTGGCGAGCAGCTCGTCGCGCATCACGCGCCTCTCCATCGCGTCGCTCGAGGCGCTCTCCAAGCCGCCGAGCCTGCGCGCCTTCCGTGAAGCGCTGAAGAAGCGCGACCGCCCGATCCTCTGGCGCTGGGTGCTGCTCGGAGGCTTCGTCCACATCGGGGGCATGGTGCTCGGCCTCACCGCGGCGGTCCTGCTCGGGCGCTACGCGCAGATGGACTTCTCCATCGTCGACGAGCACGACGCCTCGACGGCCGGGCCCGTGGCGCTGCTCATCGCGGGGCTGCTCGCGGGCTTCCCGCTCGCGGGCTACGTCATCACCCGCGCGGGCGAGCTGGTGTCGCTCTTCGAGGCCGCCGCCGCGAGCGTGCTCTCGATCGTCGCCACGCTGGTGCTTCTCGGCCTCGTCGCGCCGGTGGCGCTCGTCTTCGCACTCGCACTCGCGCCGATCGCGTTCGGCCTCTCGTGCGCCGGGGCGTGGGTGGGGCGCGCGGGCCCGGGCTAAGTGGTTGCCTCGCTCGGCCATGGGGCCTATGCAGAAACATGGCCCATCGCATCCTTGCCGCCGTAGACGACTCGCCCCGCACGCCGCAGGTCCTCGAGGCCGCCCTCGAGCAGGCGCGCCAGAAGAACGCGGCGCTCCGGGTCCTGCACGTGATCGCGATCCCTCCCGAGTTCCCGCCGGCCGCCCACGCCAACGGCGGCGACCTGCTGCCGGCGCACATGCGCAAGGTCGCCGAGGAGCGGTTGCGCGCGCTTCTGCAGGACGTGCACGACGTCCAATGGGAAATCGTCCTCGCGGATGGCCACAAGGCCTCGCGGTCGATCCTCGAGCAGGCCGCGAAGTACCAGGCCGACCTCATCGTCATCGGGAGCCACGGCTACGACGCCATCGATCGCCTGCTCGGGACGACCGCCGCCAAGGTGGTCAACCTCTCGCCCATCGACGTGCTCGTCGTCCACCGGCAACGCCCCCACGGCTGAGACGAATCCTTTTCGCGCGGAGTGGCTCTATTATCGAGAAGGAGATTTCGAACCCCATGTGTACGCGCGTGACATGCACCTCTTGCAACAAACCCAGCTACGTCGGCTGCGGCCGCCACGTCGAGCAGGTCCTCGGCGACGTCCCGCAAGAGAAGCGTTGCAAGTGCCGCGAGACGGCGGAGCCCGAGGGCAAGGACCCCTCGTCGATCCTGCGCCGGCTCTTCGGGGGCTGACGAAGTCCGGCCACGAGTGGATGTTCAGGCACGAACACGCGGAGGGCGACGTCGTCGCGCTCTTGCGCGAGCATGGCTTCGTCGCGCGCGCCCCGGAGCACTTCGGCCGCTTCGGCTTCCTCGTCACGGCACGACGCTCGAGCTGAGCGCCCGCCGCGGCTCGCAATTTGCAGCCGAAATCCGCACGGAGGAAGCCATGAGTGCGTCTCTCGTCGCCATCGTCGTGGGCATCGGGTTGATCGTCGCGTGGTTGGTCGTCGCGTGGAGGAAGGACTTCGGCGCGGGCAAGGCGCGCGACCTCCTCGCGCACGGAGCGACCTTCATCGACGTCGACTCGCCCGAGCAGTACGCGGGCAGCCACCCCGAGGGAGCGCAGAACGTCCCGTTCGAGCAGCTCCCGACGATCGCCCCGGACCTCGGCCCGCACGACCACCCGATCGTCGTGTACGCGCACAGCGCCTGGCGCGGTCTGTTCGCCGCGTGGAGGCTCCGCGCGATCGGCTTCCACGAGGTGGTCAACGTGCGGACGGCGCACCCCTGAGGCATGGGCCACTGAACCGATCGAGTCTTGACCGAGAGCTGGCGGCGACATGCGGCAGCGAGATGCCGCGGCCGAGCCGCCGCGTTGCAGCCTCAGACCTGTCACTCTTTCTGCAACGTCGTGTGGCCCCGGTGGTGGCGGATGTCCTCGCCCCGCACCATGAAGATGACCTCCTCGGCGACGTTGGTCGCGTGGTCCGCGATGCGCTCGAGGTACTTCGCCACCTTGACGACGCGGAGCCCGGCGGGCACGTCCTGCGAGTGCGTGGCCATGTACGTGCTCATCGCCCGCATGATGGCGCCGTAGGCCGTGTCGACCTCGTCGTCCTTCTCTAGCACCTTCTCGGCCCGGGCGACGTCGCCGTCGACGAACGCGGTCAGCGCCTCGCGGAGCATCTCCTGCGCGCTGAGGCCCATCCCCTTGATCTCCTGGAGCACGATCTCCTTCGCGTCGCCGTGGTCCTCGATGGATCGCTCGGCGATGTTGACCGCCTCGTCGCCGATGCGCTCCAGGTCGGTCACGAGCTTCAGCGCCGCGGCCAAGAACCGCAGGTCGTAGGCCACCGGCTGGCGCAGCGCGAGGATGCGGAGCACCAGCGCGTCGATGTCCATCTCGTCGCGATCGATCTGGTCGTCGAGCGCCTCCACCTGGAGCGCCAGCTCGTGCGAGCCCGCGTAGAACGCCTCGAGCGCCAGGCCCACGCTGCGCTCGCATCGGGCGCCCATGGCCAGGGCGTGGGCGCGCAGCTCGCGCAGCTCGGTCTCGAAATCTCGGCTGGTGTGCGTCGGCAACGGCATGACGACCTCAGAGGGACACGCGCACGCGCCTGCGGGTGCGCATGCGCAGCAGGACGGCGATCAGGTTCAACAAGAAGGTTAGCCCCAAAAGCACGAGCACGGTCCCGTAGAGCAGCGGCTTGGTCCTCTCCACGTCGGGCGACTGCGTGGCCAGGATGTAGACGTGGTAGCCGAGGTTCATGAACGGGTCGTTCATGTGCGTCGGCAAGTACGGCAGGTAGTACGCGGCGCCCGTGAACAGGATGGGCGCGACCTCGCCGGCGCCTCGGCTCACCGCGAGGATGCTGCCCGTCAGGATGCCCCCCAGCGCCTCGGGAAGGACGACGCGGACGATGGTCTGCAGCTTGGTCGCCCCGAGCGCTAGGCTCGCGTCGCGGATCTCGCGCGGGACCGCGCGCAGGGCCTCTTCCGTCGCCACGACGACCACCGGCAGCGTGAGCACGGCGAGCGTGAGCGCGGCCCAGACGAGCGAGGGCTTGGCGTACGTGGGCCGCCCGCCATAGGCGACGTTGTCGATGGCCTTGCCGACGGTGCTGATGAAGAACCCGAGCCCGAAGAGGCCGAAGACGATCGAGGGGACGCCGGCGAGGTTGGCGATGCTGACGCGGATGAGGCGCGCGAGGCGCGAGCGCGAGGACGCGTACTCGGTGAGGTAGATCGCCGTGGCGACGCCGGCCGGCACGGCCACGATCGTCATCACGAGGGTGAGCGCGGCAGTGCCGAAGATGGCGGGGAAGATGCCGCCCGAGGTCATGCCGTCGGTGGGAGGCTGCGACAGGAACGACCACGTGATGGTGCGCGCGCCGCCGATGACGATGTCGGCCAGGATGACGACGAGCATCGCGAGGATGAGCAAGCACGCGACGCCGGAGAGCACCGCGAGGACGCGATCGCCGGAGCGGCCCCGCTTCGTCGTCCAGCGCAGGCGCGCGTGGCGGGTCGTCGGCCCGGGCGCGACGGCGCTCATGACGCGACCCCGAGGCGCTTGCGCATCCGGTGCACGATGCGCTCGCCGAAGAAGTTGACGACGAACGTGGAGAGGAACAGCAAGGCTCCCAGCGCGAACAGCACGTGGTAGTGCGCGCTGCCGACGACCACCTCGCCGAGCTCCTGGGCGATGGTCGCGGTGATGGTGCGCGTCGAGTGTCCGAGCGAGGCGTCGAGCAAAGCCGCGTTGCCGGTCGCGAGCAGGACGATCATCGTCTCGCCGATGGCGCGGCCGAGGCCGAGGACGATGGCGGCCGCGATTCCGGGGCCAGCCGCGGGCAGCACCACCCGGACGAGCATCTGCGCCCGGGTCGAGCCCATCGCCGTGGCCGCCGTCCGGTACGAGTCCGGCACCGCGCGCAGCGCGTCCTCCGAGACCGAGAAGACGATCGGGCAGATGGCGAACGCGAGGCCGATGCCGGCGACGAGGGCGTTCAGGCGGTGCTCGGTGCCGAACGCCTTCTGC
>DATIQP010000880.1:0-3681 GCA_035470765.1 Polyangiaceae bacterium
ACGTCGTCACCAACCTGGACACGCCGGCCGACGTCCTGGCCGCGACCGGCGCCGAGCCCGTGTTTCTGCCCCTTTGACAAGCGGACCGGTTTCCATCATTCTCCGCCGCCCCAAAGCGGGACGAGGACGTACGGAGAGCAATCATGGTTTCGTCGACCCAGCAGTTCGAGCGCATTCGCAAACGCAAGCAGACCACCAGCGGCAAGCGCAACAAGCGCGAGCGCCGCGCGCTCGGCACGCCCGTGTTCGCGGTTCACCCCGAGGGGTACGACGCGAAGGCTGCGGACGCGAAGAAGACCGCCAAGGCCAAGTAGCGAGGCCCCGCCGCGATCAGCGCGGCGCCGGGTACGTGGTCAAGAGGTCCGCCGGGATCGAGCCTGCCTGCGTGATGCGCGAGTAGACGCCGACGGCCTGCCTCGCGTGGCGCTGCTTCGCGGGGTCCTTCGGATCGACCCCATACATGCCGAAGTGCATCGTCATGCCGTGGTTCCACTCGTAGTTGTCCATCAGCGTCCACCAGAAGTAGCCCTGCACGTTCGCGCCCTCGTTCATCGCGCGCTTCGTCCACGCGAGGGTGTCGACGAGCCACGCGGGAGCCTTGCCGGAGTCCGAGGCGTCGCTGTAGCCGGTCTCGGTGATGAAGATGGGGACGTTCCACTTCTTCGCGAGCGTGATGACCTCGTAGATGCCCTTCGGGTACTCGTAGTCCTGGTTGGTGAACGAGCCGATCGACACGGTGAGCAGCGGCGAGAGCGACGGGAACGGGCTCGCGGCGCCCTGCGCGGTGAGGCGCGCGTAGTAGTTGATGCCCAGGAAATCGAGGCGGCCCGCGAGGTCGTCGCGGTGCACCGTGGTGCCGTCGAGGTTGGCGTCGAGCTCGCCGGTGGTGACCGCGTTGATGAAGACCTCGTTGAGCAGGTACGAGAGGTTCTTCGCCGACTGGACGTCGACGTCGTCGGTGGGGTCGGCCGGGGTGACGGCCTCCATGTTGTAGACGAGGCCCACCCGCGCGGTGCTGTCGTTCGCCTTGACGGCGTCGTACATGCGCGCGTGCGCCTCGATCATCGCGTTGGCGGCGGCCTTGGTCTCCGGGATGCGGAGCATCACGCCCGGCGGGTTCGAGCGCGTGTCGCTCGGCAACAGATAGCTCGCGACGGCGACCGCCGTGAACGGCTCGTTGAGCGTGGCCCAGTCGTCGACCTCGCCGCCGAACTCGCGCGCGAGGAAGCCCGCGTACTTCGCGATCTCGTGCAGGATGAGATCGTGGTCGAGCCAGCCGCGCGGGCTGCACGTGTCGAGGTCCACGTGGCACCCGTAGGCGTCGTGGATCCAGGAAGGCAGCGCGTAGTGGTTGATGGTGACGAGCGGCGTGATGCCTCGTGCCTTCATGGCCGCAAAGACGCCGTGATAGAAGGCGAGCGCGTCCGGGCTCGCGGCCGCCTTGATGGCCGTCGGGTCCTCGATGCCGACGGTCGACGTCGGGAAGACGCGGCTCCACTCGATCGAGAGGCGCAGCGCGTTGTCGTGGAGCTCGTTGGCGACGCGATCGAGGTCCTGCGGGTACAGCTCGTAGAAGCCCGGGCCGTCGGTGACCGGCTCGCCGGTGACGTGCGTCGACGAGTCGCTTACCAGCTCGGGCTTGGTCACCCAGGTGTACCAGTCGGAGTTGGGATCGGTGCAGCCCGGCGGATTGGACGGGCAGCCCATGTCGGCCTGGAAGCCCGCGATCGCGGTCCCGAAGAGGAAGCCCTGGGGGAAATCGAAGTTCTCGGGCGGGGTGCTCGAGCACGCCGCCGCGCACGCGAGCACGATCATCATTCTCTTGGGGGTCACGCGACCATTCCATCAGCGCGCCCGCCGCGCGTCCATGGCGAAGTTGTCACTTGCAGGTGACGGTGACCGTCTGCGTGGGCGCGGAGCACGTGTCCGTCGCGATGCCGCCCCAGTTGGCATTGGTATTGATGCACGGCCGCGTGCAATAGCCCGGCGTCGAGCACACGCAGATGGTGCCGTCCGCCGAGAGCTCGATGCCGCCGCCGCACGTGCCCGTCGCCCACGTGTAGCCGCCGCAGCTCACGGCGCTCACCGGCGTGTTGTTGTGCAGCGCCTGGCAGAGGGTGTTCGCCGTCGCGCCGGTGCAGGTGCGGCCGGTGGGGTCGTTGGAGCCGCTCAGGGTGATGGACGAGTAGGTGCCGGTGAGCGTCGAGCGGAACGTGTTCCACGCCGTGCACTGCGTGGTGGCGGTCACGTTTTGGGTGAAGCTCTGCGAGAAGGTGATCGCGGAGGCGCACGCGCCGGCGCTGCACACCGGCGTCTGCGACGGGCAGACGTGCCCGCAGGAGCCGCAGTTGTTGGCGTCGTTCATCACGTCGACGCACGACGAGCCGCAGTACGCCGTGCCCTGCGAGCAGCAGTGCCCTTGCGTGCACCACTCCGTCGACTGGCAGGCGGTGTTGCAGTTGCCGCAGTGATCGTGGAAGTTCTGCGGGTCGTAGCAGATGCCGTCGCTGCACGCGGTCATGCCCTGCGGGCAGGCGACGCCGCACGTGCTCGCGTCGCAGCTTGCCGTCCCGAGGCTCCAGCCGGGGCCGCCGTCGTAGCCGCCGTCGAACGGGATGCCGGCGTCGGGGTTGTTCGGCCCGGGCAGCAGCGAGCCCGCGTCCGTCACGACCGTGCAGCTCGTGGTGCAGCTGCCGCAGTGGTTTGGATCGCTCGTCGGATCGGCGCAGATCGAGCCCCCGCCGTCTACGATGCACTTGATCGTCGGAGTGTCGCACTGGATCTTGCACTGGCCGCTCGAGCAGACCGCGCCGGCTTCGCAAGCGTTGTTGCACGAGCCGCAATGAAGTGGGTCCTTGGTGAGGTCCCACTGCGGACACGCCGAGGCGTCCACCGTGGCGTCTACGCCGCTGCCGCCGTCGGTCGATGCGTCGTCTCCCGCGAGGATGCCCGTCGCGCACGCCGCCAACAACGCGCCCGCTGCCGCAACCCAAGCAAGCCGCTTCATCGCCTCGAGCCTATCATGGGTCTCGGTGCCCCGATGAGGCTCGGGCGCCTGATGGTGGGCAAAAAGGAGGCGCGAGCGCGAACCTATTTCTGGAGAGGCAACCTCTCACACCCATGGCAAAAGTGGTCGTCTTGGGCGCCGGCGTCTCGGGCCACACGGCTGCGCTCGTCCTGCGGCGCAAGCTCGGCAAGGAGCACGAGGTCGTCGTCGTCTCGCCCAACCGGCGGTGGAACTGGATCCCCTCGAACATCTGGGTCGGCGTCGGGCTGATGGACAAGCAGGACGTGACCTTCGAGCTGGCGCCCGTCTACGAGCGCGCCGGCGTCGACTTCCGGCAGGCCAAGGCGCTCGAGCTCCACCCCGAGGGCACGGCGGACTCCGCGACGCCCCGCGTCACGATCGAATACACGTCGGAGGCGCGCCGCGGCGAACGTGAAGACGTCGCCTACGACTACCTCGTCAACGCCACTGGCCCGAAGCTCAACTTCGCGGCCACGCCCGGGCTCGGCCCCGACGGCCACAGCCTCTCGGTCTGCACCTTCGACCACGCCGAGAAGACGGCCGACGCTCTGCGCGCCGCGATCGAGCGGATGAAGGCCGGCGAACAGCTCACCTTCGTCGTCGGCATGGGCCACGGCTCCTGCACGTGCGAGGGGGCGGCCTTCGAGTACGTC
>DATIQP010000881.1:0-6085 GCA_035470765.1 Polyangiaceae bacterium
CAGCTGCGGCGAGGCGTTGCTGTCGAGGTCTCGGAGCGCCTCGAGGACGTGGGCGTGGCCCTGGGCCCAGCGCGCGGGAAGGGGCGAGCCCGCGTCGAGGACGGCGCGCTTCGTCTCGTGCGCGAGGTGGGCGGCGAAGGCGAGCAGGTGGACGCGCAGCGCGGCCTTGTCCCGCTTGGAGCGCTCGGCGAGGTCGAACGCGGCGCCGAGAGTGGGCGCGCGGATGGCGGCGAGCGTCTGCTGGACGAAGTCGTCCCGCGCGGCGCTCTCGGCCTCGTCCGCGAGCGAGAGCGCGGCCTCGACGCTGCCCTCCGCGAGCGCCGCCACCTTGCGCGCGACCTCGGCGGGCACGCCGCGGCGCGTGACGATGTGGGCGACCACCTCTTCGGGAAGCGCGCCGAAGCGCACGCGCTGGGTGCGGGAGCGGATCGTGAGGAGCAGCGTGTCGGGCTGGGACGTCACGAGCACGAAGTGCGTGCGCTGGTTCGGCTCCTCGAGCGTCTTGAGGAGCGCGTTGGCCGCCGAGATGCTCAGCTCCTCGGCACGCCGCACCACGAAGACACGCGCCCGGCCCTCGTGCGGCGCGTAGGCCGCGTGCGAGAGCACCAGCGTCCGGACCTGATCGATGGAGAGGTCCTGCGTCTCGGGCGTGCGGCGACCCAGCTGCACGGGCTCGTACAGGCCGCGCTCGAGCACCACGATGTCCGGGTGCTTCGGTCGGCGAGTCTCCTCGTCGACCACCGCGCGTACGCAGGCGCTGCACTCGCCGCACGCCGCCTCGCCGGCGTCGCCGCGGCGCTCGCAGACGAGGGCCTGCGCCAGGCCGAACGCGGCCAGCTCCTTGCCGACCCCGTCCGGCCCGTCGAACAGGTATGCGTGGTGGACCCGTCCCGTCCGCAGGGCGCGTCGGAGCGTTTCGACCGCGGCGGGTTGAGCCTCGAGCGTCGAGAGGAGAGGGGCCACGCGCTCTGACGCATAGCGAGGCCCATCCCCCGCGGCCACAGAAAAGATGCCGGTCAGCTGCCCTTTTCGGTTCGCGCCGCCGCGGCGCGCTCGCGCGCGAACATACGGTTGAGCGTGCGCCGGTCGATGCCGAGGACCTCGGCGGCGCGCGTCTTGTTGCCGCCCGTGCGAGCGAGTACGCGGTCGATGTAGCGCCTGTCGAGCACCGCGAGCGTAGGCCAGTCCTCGGCCAGGCCCGAGCCGTTGCCCGACGCCACGCCCTTGCCGTTTTGGGAGATCTCCTTGGGGAGATCCGCGACGGTGATGGCCCCCTCGCGAGCGAGCAGCATCGCGCGCTCGACGATGTGCGACAGCTCGCGCACGTTGCCGGGGAAGGCGTAAGCCTCGAGCGCCTCGAGCGCGTCGGCGGCGACTCGCGGGACGGGCCGCTTGAGCCGCTCGGCGTGTTTGGCGAGGAAGTGGTGCACGAGCACCTTGATGTCCTGCTTGCGCTCGCGGAGCGGCGGCACGCGCACGGTCACCACCTGCAGGCGGAAGTACATGTCCTCGCGGAAGCGGCCCGCCGCGACGTCGGCCTTGAGGTCGCGGTTGGTCGCGGCGACGACGCGCGCGTCGACCTTGATCGTCTCGGTGCCGCCGACGCGGCGGATCTCGCCCTCTTGCAGGACGCGCAGCAGCTGCACCTGCATCTTGGGCGAGATGTCGCCAATCTCGTCGAGGAACAGCGTTCCGCCGCTGGCCTCCTCGAACAGGCCTCGCTTGGTGCCCGTCGCGCCCGTGAACGACCCCTTCTCGTGGCCGAACAGCTCGCTCTCGAGGATGGACTCCGGCAGCGCCGCGCAGTTGACGGCGACGAACGGCTTGCTCGCGCGCGGGCTCTTGGCGTGGATGGCGCGCGCGACGAGCTCCTTGCCCGTGCCGCTTTCGCCGACGATGAGCACGCTGGCCGTCGTCGGGGCGACCTGCGCCACGGTCTTGTAGACCTCGATCATCGCCGGCGCGCTGCCGACGATCTGGGCGTCGCTCGCGGCTGCCTCGCGCGCGTCGGGCACCGGCTTCTTGCTCTCCGACAGGCGGCGCCGCGTGATGGCCTCGCCGAGCATCCGTCGCAGCTCCGTCGGCTCGATGGGCTTGGCGAGGTAGTCGTAGGCGCCCTGACTTACGGCGTTCATCGCGCCCTCGATGTCGGCGTAGGCCGTCATGAGGATGACGGGCATCGTCGGGCTGGCCTCACGCACGCGTTTGAGCACGTCGTGGCCGGTGGCCTTGCCGCCGAGGTGCACGTCGGTCAGCACGACGTCGTACCCCGAGAGCTTGGCGGCCGGCGGGAGAAGCTCCCCGGACTCGAAAGTGTCCACCTGGTACCCGTCGGTCCGGAGTACGCGAGCCAGGAGGCCCGCCAGCGCGTCGTCGTCCTCGATGAGGAGGACACGCCCCTTTACTTGGGAAGACACGGCGTTGGATGGGGTTTGGTTCATCATGGTGGGGTCCGTTGTGTGAGACGCGATGTCGCGCCCTCGTCGGGCGCCTGGGCGCCGTGGAGCGGCCATCGTTGCCAATTGCCACGTGTTGTCGGGACAGTGGCATCCTGGAGCAAGTCGCGTTCCCACCCGAGTGTGGGGACGAGGGTCGTGGTATGAGGTACCTTCATGGCCACCCGACAAGGCGTCGGGGAGCGGTTTTGGCCCTACGGAAGCGGTGTGGACCTTCGCTGGCTCGAGCATGTTCATGGCCACGCCGGGTGGCTCGCCGCGGCGACGCTGATTCACCCGGCGATCCTGCTGCGCAAGCCCAACCGGCGCGCGCCGTGGTCGGTGTGGGTGGCCACGTTGGTGACGACGCTCGTGTGCGTCGCCGGCGGGCTGCTCTACGGGCCCTACCGAGCCATCCTCAAGCAGCGAATCTTCCAGACCGCGCCTTCGATCGGCCTGTTGTTCGAGCGCAAGGAGCACCTCGCCTTCGGCGCGCTGCTCTTCGCCTGGATCGGAGCGCTCGCCTACGTGGCCGCGTCGCGCGGCAAGCCGAGCCACGCCACGCTGCGCAAGCTCTCGCAGCGCTCCTTCGCCATCGCGGCCGCGCTCGCCGTCGTCGTCGCGGCGCTGGGCACCGCGGTGGCCGTCTTCCGCACGTTTTGAAGGGTCGGCTCAGCCCAGCGCACGATCCAGCGTGCGCTGCAGGTCGATGAGGTCGATCAGGTTCTCGACGTAGTCCATGTCGTCCGTCCGGATGCGCACGATCGGCGACAGCTCCCAGCGATCGAACCACTGCTCGTAGAGGCGGTGCAGCCGCCGCAGGTACGCGTCGGGGATGCCCTGCTCCATCGCCCGGGCGCGCCGGGCGATGCGCTTCTTCGCCGTCCGCACGCTGCAGCTCAGCGCGATGAGGACGTCCGGCGGGCGCAGGCTCCGGGCGATGCCCTCGTAGAGGCGCAGGTAGACCTGCCAGTCGCGCTTGTCGATGTGGCCCTGCAGGTGGAGGTTCTTCGCGAAGATCTCGGCGTCCTCGTAGATCGTCCGATCGATGACCGCCGGCTCCTTGCTCGCGAGCAGCTGCTGGTGAAGCTCCAGCTTGTGCGCCAGAAAGAACAGCTGCGATTGGAAGCCCCAGCGCTTCATGTCGGCGTAGAAGTCTTCGAGGTAGGGGTTGGCCTCGTGCGGCTCGTAGAAGGGGTGCAGCCCGTAACGGCGCTGGAGCCAGCCGGCGAGCGACGTCTTGCCTGCCCCGATGGTGCCGGCGACCGCGACGTAGCGTTTGGTCATGTGTCGAGCGAGACGGCGGAGCGCTGGCTTCGCCCGTTGAACATGAACGCGCGCATGCGGACGGCGGGCGTGACGACGCAGCCGCCCTCGCTCCACCACGTCGGGATGGCGCTACGCTCGCGCGTCATGCCGTCGCAGCGGGCCAGGCCCTCGAGCAGGCTGTCGGTGAAGCGCATGTTGCCGACGGCGCGCGCGATCTTGCCGTGCTCGATCAAGAAGCAGCCGTCTCGCGTGAGGCCCGTCATGACGGCGCGCGGCGTCTCGAGCAGGCCGTTGACGTAGTGCAGGCGGCAGACGTAGAGGCCCCGCTCGATGCCGGAGACGAGGTGCTCGACGCTGGGCGAGTCGCCGCCGTCGACCGACAGCGCGGAGGACGCGACGCCGCCGAGGCCTTCGGCCGAGACCGCGCTTCCCGTCGACTGCGCGGGGGGCTTGGCCCGGGCGGCGTAGGTGCGGTCGTAGAGGATGGCGCGCGCGACGCCCTTGTCGATCAGGGTGATCGGCCGGCGCGCGGTGCCCTCTCGGTCGAACGGAACGCCGAAGCCGAGCGCCGGGTCGCCCTGCGTCGCGTCCTCGTGAATGGTGAAGCGCTCACCGGTGATGCGCTTGCCGAGATTCATCGGGCTGCCGCCCTGCTCGACCTCGGGCGCGCCGAACGCGATGGCCGACAGCCACTCGAGCAGCTCGGCCATCGCCGCCGGCTCGAGGACGACGTCGTAGCGGCCCGCGTCGAGCTCGATCGGATCCTTGCCGAGCTTGCACATGCGCACCGCGCGCTCGGTCTCGCGCTCGATCGCGAGGTGTGAGAGGCGCTTGTGCATGTGGCCGCCGTAGCCCGCGGCGCCTCCCGCGCCGGGCGTCTCGAGCGCCCAGACCTTGAAGCTCGCGATCGTTCCGTCGTGCGAGCGGGCGCAGCCCTCGGTCGTGGCGACCGCGATCGCGGCGCGCTGCGTCTCGAGCATGCCCGCCGAGACCAGGCCCGCCGCGCGGATCTTCCGGAGCACCGGCGCGAGCAGCTCCGTGCGCGCCTCGGGCGTGGCGTCCGCGGTCTCCTTCGCGAAGCGCTCCGGCGTCGCCGTCGGCTCGCCCGCGGGCGCGAAGCCGGGGAAGCCCTCGGTCTCGGGCAACAGCGGGGCGGCCTTCGCGGCGCGGGCGATCGCGTCCACGATGGAGGCCACGTCGAGCCGCGTGGTCTGCGCCTCCGCGACCCGCGCGCCGCTGGCCACACGAACGACGGCCGAAGGCTCCTCGAGGTCCATGTGCTGGCCGAGCTCGCCGACCGCGAAGCGCGCGCAGCCGCGGCGGCGGTGCGTGGCGTAGACCTCGGCGTGGGCCTCGCCGGCGCGCGCGAGCGCGTCCTTGCAGAGTGCAAGCAACTCTGCGCCGGTCATTTGCCGCTCGAGCTTTCTTGTTTCGGTCCGAACTCTCGATCCGCTCGAGCCTGCGGACCGGTGTTGCCGACGCTCACCTTGCGAAAGCGCGCAGGCGAGGCGCCGTGGCCGACCTGCATGATCTGCATCGGGTCCCCCTTGCCGCAGGTCGAGATCCCGAAGAGCTTCCACTCGCTCGGCCCGCACACCGCATCGCACGAGCGCCAGAACTCGTGCGTGATGCCCGTGTAGCGAGGGTCGCGGAGCAGGCGCGTCTTCTTGCCGTTCTTGATCTCCCAGGCGGCCTCGCACGAAAACTGGAAGTTGAGGCGCAGGTCGTCGATGCTCCAGCTCTTGTCGACGAGCATGTAGACGCCGTCCTTGGTGTCCGCGATGAGCTCCTCGAGCGTGCCCTGCTTCGGCTGGATGGAGACGTTGACCATGCGGATGAGCGGCGGCCGGTTCCACCCGTCGGCGCGCATCGTGCCCGTGGAGGCGCGGCCGATCTGCGCGGCCGTCTCGCGGCTCGAGAGGTAGTCGACGAACATGCCGCGCTCGATGAGAGGGTGCGTGCCCGCGGGGACGCCCTCGTCGTCCCAGCCGAACGTCCCCATGCCGCCCTCGGAGGTCGAGTCGGCGACGATGTCGACGATGGGCGAGCCGTAGCGGAGCTTGCCGAGCATCCTCGGCTGCAGAAACGAGCCGCCCGCGAGCGAGATCTCGGTGCCCATCGCGCGATCGAGCTCGGTCGGGTGGCCGCACGACTCGTGGATCTGGAGAGCCACCTGGCTCGCGTCGAGGATGAGATCGGTCGTGCCCTCGGGGCAGGGCGGGGCGGTGAGCAACGCGATAGCCTCTTCGCGGAGCTCGCCGGCGTGGCCCACGAGGTCGAGCGCCGCGACGCGCTCGTAGCCGCCCTGAAAGCCCTCGGCGGCGACGGCGTCGCCCAGCGCCACTGCTACCCGACGTGGCAAGGCTCCGAGGGCTTTCAGG
>DATIQP010000882.1:0-2793 GCA_035470765.1 Polyangiaceae bacterium
CTCGTCGTCGAGCCGAGCATCGGCGGGGGCAGCCAGAGCTATTGCATGTGCGATTGCGGCCTCGGCACGGGCGCGCCCACGACGTCGACCTTGTCCGCGGGGACGTACGTGGCCCACTTCGCCTGGGACGGAACGAACTGGACCGGACCCTCCGACTTCGGCAACCCGCACGGCGCGGCGTTTCCGCCGGGCTCGTACCAGTTCCTGGTTCGCGTCGACGGAACGGCCCCCGCACCGGGCGGCACGGCGCCCTTCACGATGACGGGTTCCGTCCAGTTCGACCTCACGCCGTAGCTGCTAGCCATCGACACCCTGACACTCGGCGCAAAAATACGTGGTTCGCCCCGGCGGTGCGCCTTGGCGAGCGACCGCGATCGCCTTTCGACATCGGAAGCACGGGCGGCCTGCTCGTCCGTAGACGTAGTGGCGCGCGCCCAGCCTGCCGCGAGTGACGCGCGGACCTCCGTGCGCGACGTTCAGCTGCAGGAGCTTGCGCGCGCGCCGAACGAGCGCGGCCAGCGTGACGTGGTCGAGGTCGGCGACGCGCGCGAACGGGCTGACTCGCTCGATGAACAGCACCTCGGATTTGTACACGTTGCCGATTCCCGCGAGCGCGCTCTGAACGAGCAGGGCGTCGCCGATCTCTCGATCGGGCAGGCGGCGCAGGCGCGCGACGGCTTCTTGCTCCTCGAAGTCCGGCGCCAGCAGATCGGGTCCGAGTGACGCGAGCTCGGGCACGCGCGCGGCCGCGTCCTTGCTCATCAGGCGCAGAACGGGGATCTTCCAGCCGACGACGAAGACGCCGTCGACCTGGATCGAAAGCTGCGAGGGGACGCGCGGCGCCTTCGCCACGACGCGCACGCGCCCGAGCATCCTCAGGTGAACGTGCAGCACGCGGCCGTCGCCGAAGCCGATCAGCAGGTTCTTGCCTCGCGCGGTCGCGCTCTGGATCTTCACGCCCACGAGCGAGCGCGCGACGTCGTCGGAGATGGTGCGGGCGGAGAACGCGACCACGTCCTTGCAGACGACCGCCCGCGTGAGCTTGTTCGCGAGCAGGTGGATGGAGTCGCCTTCGGGCATCGAGGGAAGGATAGCCCCTCCCGGCGCGTGCTCGGCTCATGCTCGCGCCGAACCGCGTGCACGGGCGATACGCTTTGCGGCGCTGCGCGTGAGCCTGCGCGCGCGCCAACCTCCCCGCGTCCGTCGCTTCGCTCGGCCGGGGAGGTGCGTTAACCGCGAAACGCGTGATGGTGGGAATCGAACGAAGGCGCGGGGAAAATGTCCCACTTCCATCAGTGGGAATCAGCCAAATCACAGGTCTCGCGCCGGCACGAGAGGTGCACATCTGCGCTGGCATGTCGAGCATCCTTCCAAGGTTCGCCCTCGTACTCGTTTCCACCTGCGCTGCCGCGTGCGCGACGACGGAGAGCGCGGCCACCCTGCGAGCGGCCAACGAGTTTCACTGCCCCGAAGATCGTGTCGGGCTGACGCCGCGCCCCGATCTCAGCGAGGGCACGTACGACGTGGACGCGTGTGGGCACCAGGCGCGCTACACGTGCATCGTCGACTACGGCGAGAGCGTGGTCCCGGAAGTGCAGACCTGCTCGCGCGAACCGCTCGGGGACGAGGCGAAGTGAGCCCGCGCCGCGCGTGCTCGCCAACCTCTCTACGGCGTTCGCTTCGTTCGGCCGGGGACGTGGAAAAGAGCTACGCGAGCGCGAGACCGAGCTCGAAGTTGAGAAAGGCGATGCCCTCCCAGCTGTCGGCGGCGCTCGCGTTGAGGAAAATCCGCCTCGGTGTCCAAGAACGAGACCCAGCACGACGGGGCCCGAGGGCACGTCGAAGTGCATCGACAGCACGGCCCTGGACGACTACCGCGTGAGGCTCCACGAGTCGACGATGAGGCAGGTCGACGCGCCGCCGTCCGCGACTCCGCCGTCGCCGGTCGGGCCCGTCCAGCGGAGCTCGAAGTGCGTGGGACTGAAGTCCGAACCGCCTTGGAAGATCATCCCGGGCGGTTGAAACGCGCAGCCGGGCTTCACGTCCGTCACGCCCCCCACCCCGCCGTAGTCGGTGACGGTGAAGTCGAAATCGCACGTTTGCGCGCCCAGGATGTGGCCGACGTGCTCGGTCGCGCTGTCGACGATCTGGACCTGCGCGGTCGCAGAGGCTGGCGGCGGATTCCCGCAGCCCTGCGAGCGCGTCATCGTGCCGTTGTAGGTCCCGTTGAGGTCGACGGGTTGGGAGCACGCGAGCAAGGCAAGGGCGAGGAAACCTGGACGAAAGCGCATGCGCGACGCGGTGCAACTCCCGCACCAGCCCACGCTCCGAATGAAACGCGCGGACCGCGCGGGCGCGTCCACCGAGCAGCCAGGACATTGGTGTCAGGCCCTCCGCTCGCACGTGCGCGCTACCATCGACTCGATGAGCAGCCTGCGACACATCACGCCCGTGCGCGTGCTCATCGCGGGCGCCCTCGTCTTCGCGGGCGTCGAGATCGTCAAGCTCGCGCGTGAGCGTCCGGTCGCGGTCGCTGTCCGCGTCGCGTGCTCCAGCGACCGCCGAGACGCCATCCGCGTGCTCTTCGTCGGCAACAGCCACACCTTCGTCAACGACTTGCCGGGCGCGCTCTGCGGCCTCGGGGCCGCCTCCACGCCGCCTGTTCCCCTCGACGTGACCGAGGCGGTCGCGGGTGGATACAGCCTCGCCGATCACCTCCGCGACGGCACCGCGGCTCGCTTGATCGACGAGGGACGCTGGGACTGGGTGGTGCTCCAGGAGCAGAGCCTGCAG
>DATIQP010000883.1:0-5351 GCA_035470765.1 Polyangiaceae bacterium
AACGGGAAGAGGCAAAGCTCCTTCGGGTTCGGATCGGCGCCGCCGCAGCAGTCGGAGTTTTCGTGGCAGAGGTCCCCGACCGGGTGACAGCCGCTCGCGGGCTGGCAGACGAGCACCTGCAGCGGCCCCCACGGAGCGCAGGACCGACTGCAGCAGGTGCCGCCGCACGCGGGCACGCCCCCGTCCATCCACGCCGTCGAGCACACCACACCATGGGCGGCGGCGCACGGCCCCTGCAACGCCTGCTGAAAGCACGTTCCCAGCGCCGCACCCGCGTCCTCGCGGTAGCAAATGCCGCCGCAGCAGTCCGAGGTCTTCACGCAGACGTCACCGTTCTGCCCGCAGAACGAGGGCTGGAGGCCGGCAACCTTGCCGGTTGGCTCGATGAATGCCGCGTGCCGGGTCATGCGAATCGCAAGCTACGGAGCGTGTGCGGCGTTGGTCCTCGTTTTGTCGGCTTGTTCGGGAGGCGGGGCGACCTCGACGACGACGGTGCGGGCGGCGCAAGGCGCCCCGCCGGCGGGCCGCGGGCAGGCGTTCGGTCTCGTCACGTCGGCGACGTCGTGCTGGCTGGGCGGGCTCTGGGCCGACGCGCTCGGCGAGAAGTACGACGACCGGACGAGCGGCATCGAGGCGCGCTGCAACGACACGCTGCGCACGATGAACACCAACGCCCGACAAGAACGCCGCCGAGCCGGCGCTGACCGAGGCGGGGGCGATGCGCGTCGCGCGCCGCCCGGCGTGTGGCTCGCCTACTTGAGCGACGCGGCGAAGTCCGCGGGCCACCCCGTGCCCGCGGACGTCAAGCCGTTGCCCCACCGCGAGACGCGGGCGTGGACGGGCGTGCTCGAGGGCTTCGCGGACAAGCTCCGCGCCGAGCCTGCGTTCGCGGCGCCTGACACCACCCTTGGCCACGTCGTCACGGGCGTGGTCGCGCGGCTCGACGACGAGTACAAGACCGCTCCCAGCCTCGAGCGAGCCAAGCAGCGCTGAACCTCTTCTATGAACGTTCCGCCACGCCGCGGAGCGGCCGCAGCCGTTCCGCGGCGCGAAAGACGAGCCGGTCAGTGGGCCATCGCTGGCGCGCTGGGCTGAACGCGACGCGCGCTCTCGAGCGTGCTCTTGGCGTTGGCCAGCAGGGTCTCGAGCTCACGCTCGTTCATCTTCGCCAGGACCGCCTCGGCGATCGGGCCGATGATGGGCGTGGGCAGCGTGTACTCGACCTCGAGGGTGAGGAGCGTCCCCGCGCCCTTCGGCTCGAACGTCCAGCGGAAGGTGCTTGGGATCCCCTCTTCGGTGCGGGTCACGATGAGGCGGTTCGGTTTGGCCTCGACCGGCTTCGCCCGGCCGTGGAAGTGCACCCCAGCCATCTTGTAGGTCCAGTCGAACGAGTTCGACCCATCCGCCTTGCGCTCCACGTTCGTGACCGCGACGAGGCTGGGCCAGATGCTCGGCAGGTTCGACGGCGTCGTGACGAACTCGTAAACGCTCTCGACCGGAGCGTTGATCTCGATGCTCCTGAGCAGCTTTTTCATGACACACCTCTCGTGAGGTGAGTGCATCGCCCATGCCGCGCGCGCTCGCGAGGCAGTCGCGTTCATCTGCTTCGATGAACGCGCTCATCTGCGTGGAAGAAGCTCCTCGCAGGTGAGCCGCGGTGATGTCTCTGAGCGCCTCACGAAGGATGAGCGAATCGCGGCTCCAGAAAGCACGGCGGTGCGCGTCGCCTTGTGGCGAGCTCTGCACGTCCAGCTGGATCCGCCGCCGCACGTGCTCGAGGACGAGCTCGGCCTGCGCCTGGCGACGACCTACGAGCCGCGCGAGGCTACGCGCCGCGAGACGCCACGACGCTGGCGAGGAGCTCGGGCGCACTGACGCTGCGCGCGACCGGCGGGGTGTGCGTGGCCGCGCCCGGGTCGGAGCAGCAGCGAAAACCGATTTGATAGAAGGCGAAGCTCTCGTCGTGGGCGATCGTCGTCGGCCGGCAGCGGTTGCGGACCCGTCCCCAGTAGCCGCCCTTGAGCCCGCTCTTGTAGGGGCGCCCGCTCTCGTTGACGACCCACTCGTCGACGTTGCCCGTCATGTCGTAGGCGCCGAACGGGCTGACGCAGGACGCGTGCGCCCCCGAGGGCTCCCGCTGATCGAGCCGCGCGACCTCCGCGTCCCGCGTCCGGGGATCGGCGAGCAAGCGCTCGTCCAGGTTGGGGTGCGGGCGGTCGATGTTGCAGGCGTCCGCGTCGCGCGCGTGGCCGTACGGATAGGGCAGCCGCTCGGAGCCCTCGCACGCGAGCGTCCACTCCTGCTCGCCGCAGAGCCGTTTGCCCTCGGCCGCGCACGCCTCACGCGCCTGCTTCCACGTCACCATCACGGAGGGCTTGGCGCCGGGCGAGTTCGGGTACTCGTACTGATCGACGCAGAAGTGCTTGGGGATCGTGCGCAGCCGGCACTCGCCCGTGGGCGCAAACTCGGCGCAGCGCATCTTCGTCTCGGGGTCGAGCCAGCGAAGGCACCTCTGCTCGACGAACGGGCAGAAGTCGCCCTGCACTTCCACCATCCCTGCCGGGCAGGCCGACGCCGGGACGACGCTCGGCGTCGTGGTCGTCGACGCGCCGCGGCTCGGGACGACGTCCGCCTGCGGCAACGCGTCGAGCGTCTCGGTGGTCTCGACGGCTACCAGGCCTGGGTTGTCGGGGTGCCCGCCGATGCCCAGAACGAAGCCGAAGGCTCCGAGGAGCGTTCCCGACACCGACCTGGACAACCATGAAATCACTACGGCCTCACTCGCGGCGGAACCTTCCGTCCCTCGCTCGCTCAGCGAGCTCACAATCCGAGAAGAACCGCTGCAAGCCGCTCGCCACCTCGGCGTGCTAAGTTCGACGCATGGCGGCACGCTTCGATGGGAGGGACCGGAAACGGGTCGGGCTCGTGGTGGTCGCGAGCCTCTGTGGGTTCACTGCGGCGCTGGAGGCGTGCGGGAGCAACGGCAACCAATCGACCCCCGACGGCTCGACGGACGCGACCACGGATGGTCCCGGCATCCACTTCCCGGACGGCCAGGTCCCCGACTCCGGCGCGACCGACGCGTTCGTGCTGCCGGAGGACTTCGTCCCGACCGAGCACGGCGGGTATGCGCTCGGCCCGCCGCTCGCCGACGACGGCGGCGCGGGGGGCATCCCCGCGACGAACAACGGTTGCGGCCTCGTCGTCGGCGTCGTGCGCGATTTCCTGAGCTACGGCCTGCAGACCAACGGTCACCCCGACTTCGAGCAATTCATCTGCGGCGTCGAGAATGGGCTGGTGCTCTCGACCCTCGGCACCGACACCAAGCCGGTCTTCGCCAACGAGTGCGACACGGCGAATCCGTCGGGCCCGAACTGCGGCGGCGGACAGTGCCTCACGACGCAGGCGAACTTCGACGAGTGGTACCGCAACACGGCCGGCGTGAACGAGCCGTACCTGGTCTACCTCCAGTTCGTGCCGAACAGCGGGGTCTACACGTTCGAGAGCCAGAACTACTTCCCGCTCGACGACGCCGGCTTCGGCAACACCCCGGGCTGGCCTCACAACTTCAGCTTCACCACCGAGCTCCACCTCATGTTCCAGTACAACGGTGGCGAGACGTTCAACTTCACCGGCGACGACGACCTCTGGGTGTTCATCGACGGCAAGCTCGCCATGGATCTCGGTGGCGTGCACGGAGCGTCCTCGGGCTCGCTGAACGTCGACTCGCTCGGGCTGACCGTCGGCTCGCAGTACCCGATCGACATCTTCAACGCCGAGCGCCACACGACGCAATCCGACATGCGCATCGACACCAACCTCTCCTTCACGAACTGCGGAAGCGTGATCCCGAACTGAGCGGAGGCCTGTATGCCGGCCGAGGTCCCGCGAGGGGCCGACGGCGACGGGCACGTGGGGCGCGGTGAGCGCCATGTGCGGTCGATGCCACGGCGGTGCCTGACGCCACCACGTGGGATGGCGTCGCGTGCGTGCAGGACGACTACTACGTCGAGGTGACCTGCGGCGCAGGCACCCGCGTCTCGACGCGGGCTGCCCCGACCGCGGCTACGCGCCCACGGCCTGCTTCGTGCCAACGGCCTTCATCGGCCCGTGCAGCGACAAGATCGAATGTGTCATCGTCATCGTCGAGCGCCTTCATCGAGTACGCCAAGGACGACGCAGGCGCCCGTACGTACGAAGGCACCGTGAACATCGGGAACTGGCCGAACGACGGCGGCGTGGTCGGTGGGAGCTACACCGCAACGTTGGCGAGCAAGACCGAGACAGGGTCGATTGCAGGGAGGTTCTGCGTCCAGCGGCGCTGGCCCTCGGCGGCTGGTGAACGGCGGGCGTCGCGCCTCAGGGCATCACTGGCGCGTCAGCGTGGGGTTGTCGCGGAGGTACTCGCGCCCTCCGGCGCAGTTGTCCCACACGTCGTGGAGCGAGAGCCGCGAGCAGTCGTTCTGGAACTGCATCTTGTACGCGGCGTCGAATCCGCAGTTGAGCCCGCACGAGGAGAGAATGTCGAGCGTGTTGGAGCTCGAGGGGTCGATGCGATATCGCCCGTCGAAGGTGTAGGTCTGCGAGAGGTCCGAGCCGGGCGCGCCGCCGTAGAACGTCCCGTCGGCGTTGAAGGCGATGAGCGCATCGGCGTGGGTGTAGCCGTCCACGATGATCCAGGAGCCCACGATCGAGCAGCCCGTCGCGGGATTGCCCGCCTCGGTGGGCAGCACAGCCCGCAAATCCCGTTCGATTGCGTCGGCTCGGTCGACGGCGGGCTGGACTCCGCCAGTGCGTCCTCGGTCGCGCTCGAGCCCGCACCCGAATCGCTCGCGGCGACGTCGCCCGTGTCGAGGATGCGTCCCCCGCACGCGACGCACGTCACGATCAGAGCCACGACGCCGCCCACCCCCGCCCTGTCTCCCATGCAACGAGTTATACGTCCGTCGTTGCGTTGTGCCACGGCGGATGACGCCACGGTTCATTTCCGTTGTGCCCGAACATCTTCGTCGATTTGATTCAAGCCATATCGCAGTTTTTCGGTGCAATACGAAGAACGTATCCTTCGTAATGCGTACTTTCGATCTCATGTGAATGCGGTAGCTTTCTCCGCAGCAGGGGAAGCTCACATGAAGACCGCAGCGTACCTGTTCGCCCTCTTGTTCGTCGCCGGGTGCAGCGCCGGCGTCTCCGGCTGGAACGACACGCCGCCGGGCGACGACGCGTCGGCCACGGACGACGGCGGCGCGACGTCGGACGACGCAGCGACGACGAAGACCCCGTCGACGACGAAGGACGGTGGCGGCGGCGGGACGACGACGACCGACTCCGGCGGCGGCTCCACGACGACG
>DATIQP010000884.1:0-2064 GCA_035470765.1 Polyangiaceae bacterium
GATCTACGCGGCGACGGGCGCCAAGGACACGGCGGGCAACAGCCTGGTCAACCACGGCATGGTGGGCAACGCCTTCGGCATCCTCGCCGGCGTCGTCATCGCCGGCATCCTCACGCGCGACCTCAAGGACAGCACCGAGCCGGAGCCCGAGGCCGCGCCGACGCCGACCTCGCCGAACGCTCCCCCCGGAACGCCCAGCCCGTCGGGTCCGACGGCCCGCAGGCGCAGCGCGCCGAGCTGGCGGCCGCCGTTCACGGTCTCCGTCGCGCCGCTCCCCGGCGGTGCGACCCTGGGCGTCTTCGGAGAGTGGTGACGATGAGACGAGAGAAGCTCGCCCTGGCTCTCCTGACGATGATCGCGGCGCTCGTCCTCGGCGGATGCGGCGAGAGTAAGCCGCCGCTGGTCCCCGATCCGGACCCGGCCGCTTCGTCGGACGGCGGGGCGACCGCCACCGCGACGCCGCGCTCTACCTCGGGCACTGCGACGCCTTAAAAACGAACGGAGCGCCCTTTCGAGCGCTCCGGTCGTTTTTTGGTCACGCCTCGCGGCGTGACGCCCCACTTCTCACTTCGGGGCTTCGGCCGAGGTGGCGGGGGCAGCGCTGCCGCTGGCCGCGGGCTCGCCGCTCGACATCGTCGTCGTCGTCGTGCCGCTCGGGCTCTGGGCCGGCTGGTCACTACCACCGCACGCGACCACGCTGGCAACCGCACCCACGATCGCGAGAACGGCAAGAATGGCTACCTTGTTCATTTGGAGTCCTCCTAGGGAATTTGCGCCCTTTTAGCCGGCGGTGCGGATCAGGTCAACGTTTCTCTGCCCGGCCGCCGCCTGGGGGGTGCTCTTCCCAAACGCCTGGGATGGGAACTCCTTACGCCTTCCGACCGCACCTCGGCCGTGAAGTAGCGCGGAATCCCGCGTATTCCTGCTCCGCGGCCGTTGCCGTGATGGTGTAAGCTGGCCCCTGCCAGCGGCTTCGCCGCCAGGCCCAGGTCGATGCCCATCCTCAAGTGGTTCCCCCCCGAAGGCACTCCGCACGCCTTCTCCCTGTACAAGCCGGTCAGCACGATCGGTAGGGCGCTCGGCAACGACGTCGCCATCAAGGGCGACAAGGTCGCCGACACGCACGCTCAAGTCCTGTTCGACGGCCGCGACTTCAACCTCGAGGAAGTCGACAAGCAGGCCGAGATCCTCATCAACGGCAAGAAGAAGCGCCGCGCCCGGCTCGTCCACGGCGACCGGCTCACCCTGGGAGACGCCGAGCTGTCGTTCAGCATGTTCGACGAGCCACGCGCCCAGCGCCCCTCCGATATCCGCACCCCCACCACGGCGACGCCCGCGCTCAGCGAGACGCAGCTCTGGTCGGCCGGCCAGTCCATCGCCGGGCTGCGCAAGCTCTACGAGTTCAGCGAGACGCTCATGACGCGCAAGAGCGTCGACGAGGTGCTCGAGGCCATGCTCGACGCGGTCATCGACGTGACCGGCGCCGAGAAGGGGCTCATCCTGCTGCTGGACGACACCTCGTCGCAGCCGTCCGCGCCGCCGTCCGAAGACCCCAAGAGCAACGGCGAGAGCTCGCCGCGTTCCAGCGACACTCCCAAGCTCCGCGTGCGCGCGGCGCGCAACGTCCACCGCGAAGCGGTCTCGGAGAAGGCCATCTCCGACAGCATCGTCCAGCGCGTGCTCGCGACGGGCCGGCCCGTCATCGTCAGCGACGCGCTCACCGACACCGAGTTCAGCGCGAGCGAGAGCGTGCTCGCACTGCAGCTCTCGAGCGTGATGTGCGCACCGCTCGTCGCCTCCGGCCACACGAGCGGCGTGCTCTACGTAGGCAACGATCGCGTCAAGGGCCTCTTCTTGCGCTCGCAGCTCGACGTGATGACGGTGTTCGCGGGGCAGGCGAGCTTGATCCTGCAGAACGCCCTCCTCCTCAGCACGCTGCGCGCCGACAAGGAGAAGCTCGCCGCCGAGCTCAAGGACAAGCGCTTCGGCGAGATCATCGGCGTCTGCCCGTCGATGCAGGAGGTCTTCCGCAAGCTGGCGAAGGTGGCCACGACGGACATCAGC